>JAITMT010000507.1 GCA_031277235.1 Tannerella sp. | reverse complement strand
CTGATTTTATTGCCGATACCGCCATGAAACTCTCTTATGAAACGGTTGTGAAAACTTGCAGGTATGAATATATTGATTTGGCTATTTCAGACTGTTTTTAATATGGATATGGTATTAATCTCCCTGTTCAGTTCAGTGGCTGCACGGCTCTTGCCGGTTGCCCGGCCGGATTTGACATGCCAGAGGTGTTCTTCGACTTTCAGCTTCGTACTGAACTGCGCGATGCTCCTGCCGGTAATGATTTTTCCGACAACCGGATAAACCGGATTGTCTCCGATGTTTTTTTCTTTTTTCCGTTCCCGTTTCAGGTAGAACGACACCTTTAAATTTTCATTCATAAACTCACATTTTTAAGATTGCAAAATTACTTTAACCGTGAGTTATTTGAACAGTGTAAAATACAGACAGACAGCGCCATAATCAGCCATTCAAAGCCAGTGTTCTGCTCCGTTTTGCCTTATCCCGAAGGGGTAACGGACAGGAAACGGAACGTTTGCGTTTCCCTGCCTGAAACGGCATTTCCGTTATCCGCCAACTGGAGACAGCGGAAGACAACCGGAACTGATTACCAGCCTTTTACCCTCCTTTTCTTCCTTCTTCCTTTTGGACTTCCTGTATTTTGCGTTCCCCAAAATATTTTCAGCGACTGAAAATGACTTGACGGAAAACGCCTCCGGAGTCGCGTTTTCCAACCCAAAGATTCTTTAAGAAAAGCATAAATATTTAAGACTAACAAGCCTCATTTGTAACAAATTCCCAATGAGGGAAAAATTCGTTCCTTGCTTGCCTAAGGGCGACGACGCATAGACCGAATTTTTTTGTACGTAATGGAAAATCTTTCAGTTGTGATTCTTCATAACATAAAGACATCTTCGTGCATCCTTTTGGAATGGTATTTGGAATAATCAAAAAATTGATTTACTTTTGCCGCCGAAAATCTTACAATATACAGTAACTAAAAAAACACGTGACACATAAAAAAGGAAGTTTGAAAAGTACAATCGTGGTGTCGCTCACGAATTATCTGGACGCAGGCGCGATTGTTGCCGGTGCGAGTGGACTAACGCTCTGGCAAAATTATCTCGGATTGACCGGAGATAATCTCGGGTGGCTCAATGCCATTAGTGCGAACTGTTTCGGCGCGGCTTTGGGTGCTATTATCGGCGGTTTTCTGGCTGACAAGTACGGTCGAAAAACAATTTACACTTATAATATGCTTGTATATATGCTGGGCGTTACAGTGATTATGTTTACGGTAAACTTTCCGATGCTGTTGCTCGGATTTCTGATTACGGGCATTTCGGTAGGCGTGGGTGTTCCTGCCGCGTGGACGTATATTTCTGAAAGTTCGGAAGTTGGCAATCGCGGTCGTAATATCGGTATATCGCAGTTTGCCTGGGGCGTGGGTCCGGCCATTATTTTACTGTTGGGAATGTTGCTTGCTCCCGATAAAGCAGGAGCAGAAGCAGGCGTTCTGTTTGGATGGGTTAAAAAAGCGGCTATTCTATTTTTAAGCGGTAACGCGAGTATTGAAGCCGTTCATGTATTTAGCAGCCGGATTATTTTCGGGACGCTGTTTATCGTTGCATTTATAGCGTGGACGTTGCAACGAAAACTCGACGAGTCGAAAGAATGGGAAGAAGTTCAATTGAAGCAGAATACGGAAAAGCAGCCGAACGTTTTCGTATCGTTCGGGTCGCTGTTTACCAACAGGGTGAATGTGCGCACCATTCTTTTCCTGGCAGGTATTTACCTCACCTGGAACTTGGTGGCAAGCGTGATGGGATTCTTCCAGCAGCATATTTTTGAGACCGTAGGCGGACTTTCAAATGCAAATTCCAATATGCTGACTGCCGTACAGTGGCTTATTATTGTCGCGGCAACCTACTTTGGCTTTTCCATGCTGATAGACAAAATCAATCAGCGCTGGATGTATTTTGTTGCCACATTGATTGGCATTGCGGCGTGGATTGTTTTACTTTTTATGGGGATGAATAACGCTACTTTGTGGACGTTCACCATCCTCTGGGGTATCCACGCAGGAGTAAGCGTACAGGCATTTTACGCGCTTTGGGCGTCGGAACTGTTTCCTGCCAAGTATCGTGCTGCTGCACAGGGGGTTATGTTTTTTATTGTAAGAAGCGGTGCTGCCATCTGGGGGTTTGTATTTGTCCATATCTACGGTACAAACGGCGAAGGATTTTTCTTTGCGGCTTACCTGATGACCGGGTTGCTGATTGTTGCACTGATCGTAGGAACCATCTGGACGCCCAAAACACGCGGTAAAACCTTGAAGCAGATAACGGAAGAAAGATACGGAAATGAGATTTAGAGATACCGCTACATGGATTTATTACCCTGGTGATTTTGAAATCCGGCTGGGCAACGAAATGCAAAACCGCCGCACGGAGCGGGGCGTATTCTTCCCGCCTTTCTGGAAAATGGACAGCCATTACGTATTGGTGGAATTTTCCAAAAAATTGAATTTGACATCCGGCGAAGACATCGAAATATTCGTCGAAGGAAAATACAACGTCAAGTTCGACGGGAAATTGTTGAGCGGTAATCCGGCGAAGATACATATTCCGGCAGGCGAACACCGTTTGAATATAAAAGTGTATAATCAATCTCGTGTACCGGCTATTTTTGTCAAAGGGAAAACCGTTCAATCCGATGATACATGGCTTGTTACGTTTGAAGATAAGGAATGGATCGACGAATCGGGCAAGGCTTCCGATACTATTTCCGGCACCGTGTATGTCAATGCCGGATGTTGGAATTTCGACAGTCCCGATGCTCCGCCTTCTCAATTCCGATTAGCGACAGAGGCAATGCCTGCAGTTGGAATAGAGCGGCAACCCGGCGGCATCTTGTTGGATTTCGGCAAGGAAACATTTGGTTTCGTCGTATTTCACGGATTGAGAAGTGAGGGCAAACTAAACCTATATTACGGCGAATCCAAAGAAGAAGCGTTGGATACGGAAAAATGTGAAACGCTCGACCGTTTTACATTTCAAGGCGATCAAGCCAAAGATTTTACCATTCCCGAATCCCGCGCTTTCCGCTATGTCTATGTAGAGAACGAGGGTTTGATTTACGATTCCGTGTCCATGCTGTATGAATACCTGCCGTTGGAATATCGCGGCAAATTCCGTTGCAACGACGAACTAATCAACCGGATTTGGGATATTTCCGCTTACACGCTGCACCTCACTACCCGCGAGTTTTTCATCGACGGCATCAAGCGCGACCGCTGGGTGTGGAGCGGTGACGCTTATCAAAATTATGGGATGAACTATTACCTCTTCTTCGATTCGCCTTCAGTCCGGAGGACGATCCTGAACTTGCGCGGCAAAAATCCGGTAACCAGTCATATCAATACCATTATGGATTATACATTTTATTGGTTCATAGGTATTTATGATTATTATCGCTATACGGGAGACCTGGCATTTATCGAAATGATTTATCCGCGTATGAAAAGCCTGATGGATTATTGCCTGTCGCGCAGAAACGGTAACGGAATGATGGAAGGTCTTGCCGGGGACTGGGTTTTCATTGATTGGGCGGACTTCCAAATGAGTAAAGCCGGCGAAGTCAGTGTTGAACAGTTACTGTTCTGCCGTAGTCTGGAAGCGATGGCTTTATGCGCCGGACTCCTAAATCAAACAGATGATCTATTGAATTACAAACAGTTAGCCGACGATTTGTTTAATAAACTGTTTACTGCTTTCTGGTCGGACAAAAAGGGCGCTTTTGTGCACAACCGTGAAAACGGCGTTCAAAGCGAACAGATAACGCCTTACACCAATTTGTTTGCCATTCTTTTCGGCTATTTGGACGAAGCGAAAACGCAATCCGTGAAACAGAATGTGCTGCTCAATCCCGATGCCTTGAAAATTACGACGCCTTACATGCGTTTCTATGAATTGGAAGCGTTGTGCAAACTGGGCGAACATCAACATGTGTTGCGGGAAATCCGCAATTATTGGGGAGGGATGTTGAATTTGGGAGCTACCTCATTTTGGGAAAAATACAATCCGAATGAAACAGGAACCGAACATTTAGCCATGTATGGTCGTCCGTATGGAAAAAGCCTTTGCCACGGTTGGGGAGCCAGCCCGCTTTACCTGTTTGGAAAATATTATCTGGGCGTCCAACCGGAAACAGGAGGTTATAAGACATTCCGTATCTGTCCCGCATTAGGAGATTTGCAATGGATAGAAGGCGTTGTTCCTGTTCCGGAAGGAGAAATAAAAGTATATATGGACAGGGAACAAATCAAAGTATCTGCCTCGCAAGGAGAAGGGTATCTGTATTTCACTACCGTTTCCGAACCTTCTGTAAATACTGGCCTAGTCGAGACGATTGTAAAAGATACATACAAAATAAAAATAGAAACAAATAAAGAATACATCATTCAAGCCCTGTTCCAATTTTGAGCAGTCATACAGATAATTACTTGGTATTAAAACACTGAAAGATAATATATTAACATTATTTAACATTGAAATAGTAGCTTGATTGGAATTTTTTTCATAATTTTGTAAAAATTCAATTATATATACAAAAATATTCACATGAAAACACGTAGCCTATTATTTCTACTTAGCGGATTGAGCATTCAGAGCATGCTTTGGGCCCAGTTTTCCCTGAAACCGGAATTAAACCTGCCTCGCATGGGTGATGAGCTCTTCAAACAGCAGGTCGAATACAAAGATCCCGGCCGTTCGGGAGAACATGTTTTGTGGGATTTCAGCCGGCTGCAGGCAGTGAATCCGGAATATAAGGTGTTTTATCGGACTCCGAAATTTTTCGGTCATGATATCCAGTTGCTGGGACTGAATACGCTGTCTGCCGGTGAGACAGAGTTGGAAAACATGATAGTTGGCTCCGAGCATTTCACGTCTTACTATTATCAGGTCAAAGATGGACAACTCGTCTTGTTGGGACATGCCAATGCCGTGTCCCAAATGTACCATAAACAACCGTTGTTAGTGATTCCGTTTCCTTTCGGTTACGGACAAAAAATTGAAAGCTCCTATCATTCCCAAACATTTTATGCAGGTGCCAAACCCATGCAAAGTATAGGCGATATCCACATTGAAGCCGATGCGCAGGGGATGATGATCCTCCCGGATAAAGATACATTGTATCACGTGATGCGTATCAAAACTATGCGAACCCTTGTCGAACTGCCGGATACCGCTTTACACAACAAAGCGCCCGCTCAAAACCTGTCGGAACCGTTGAACATCCGGATCGAAAATTACCTGTGGTATGCCCGGGGTTACCGCTATCCGGTGTTTGAAACCATCCGGCATTTCAATGCCAACGACACGGTTCAGCCTTCTTTTTTTTCGACGGCTTTCTTCTATCCTCCACAGGATCATTATTATTTAGATACCGATCCGGAGAACCGACAATTGGTCGAAGCGCAAAAAAAAGAGAAGAAAAATGCTCCGTTGTCCGATTTTATGTTCAACGCCTTTCCGAATCCGGTCGCAACACAGTTAAATGTGGAAATCTTTCTGCCTGTGGAAGCCGGAATCAAAATCCAACTGCGTTCGATCGCCGGCAACAGCGTTTATCTGAACGAAAACAAAGGAAAATTTACCCGGGGTAACCACCGGTTTCAGTTCCATGTTTCATCCCTGCCTACGGGTTACTACCTGCTCAGTATTTGGGCGGACAATTATATGCACAGCGAAACCATTTTAAAACATTAAAGCCATGAAAAGATCAATATTCATTCTCATCAACATTTTTTGGATGGCTTCACAGGGAGTGGCGGCTCAATCTTCCGATCAGAATTACATCCAAACAACAACTTATCTGAATGAAACGGGCAGCACTTCGTTGCGTACGGTTCAATACTTCGACGGATTGGGACGTCCGGTGGAAACCGTTCAGGTCGGAGCGGGCGGAAACGGCGAAGACCTCGTCGTTTATCAGGAATACGACGCTTTCGGACGGGAATCGAACACCTGGTTACCCCGTCCGAAAGCCGGGAATAATGGCGCTTTCGTGACGTTAAGCAACTTTCAGAACCTGTCGTCAAGCATCTACCAAAACGATGCCAAACCCTATTCCAAACGGGTTTACGAGCCCTCGCCGCTCAACCGTGCTGTCGAGGAATACGGTCCCGGAGCAAACTGGCACGACTACGACCGGTCGGTGAAGACTGAATACCAGACAGGCTCCTGCGCCTATTATTATGTGTCGGGGAATAATCTTGTGAAAAACGGGAATTATGCCAACGGTCAACTCTTTGTTACAAAAACATCCGACGAAAACGGAAGAAATACAACCTACACATATACGGACAAGTTGGGGCGGGTCGTATTGATTCAGCGCGATTCCGAAATAGGTAATACTTATTATGTTTATGATGATTTCGGCAACCTTCGCTTTGTGTTGCCACCGCTGGCTGCCGATGCGCTGACCGCCAATACGAGCTGGAATACAGACAACAT
>JAITMT010000193.1 GCA_031277235.1 Tannerella sp. | reverse complement strand
CGAGCGATGCAATCCTGACGGATTGCAGGATTCGGATGTTAACATGGGAACGTGGAACTCTAACAGGATTGCAAAGATTATCCGGGCGGCTTCCGAAGGAAAAAGTCTAAAATCCTTTATTGAAAACTTACTTGTAATGGAAGCTAACGCCATGAGTGATGAGGAATTATATCATCTGCTTGTCAAAAACAAGCCGCAAGGCGATGTGTATTTGAACGACACGGAACAACGCGAATTTGAGAATGGGTTCGCGATATAATTATAGAACAAACCGTTTTTCTAAAATACCTGGTCAGCAGAGGTGAGGCTTATAGCAAAGAATACCGGGATAACTTGAAAATCAGGGACAATTAAGAGAAAACTTTGGAACAGGCATCGTCGTCGGCAGATGTAAAATGTTAATTTTCCTTATAATGTAACGGATGTTACACGCCCGTTTGCGCACTTGTTCTTATCTTTGTAAAAATTTTAATAAGAAGAACTATGACATCAACTACAACATTTGCAACAGGAACTGTGTTCGATTTGACGCAACAGATTGAATACTCGAAAGATGGAATTATCAGCAAACAGATCGTGAAGAACCCGGCAGGAAACGTAACCTTGTTTTCATTTGACAAGGGGCAGGGTTTGAGCGAACATACGGCGCCGTTTGACGCGCTGGTGCAAGTCATTGAGGGACAAGCCGAAATCACCGTAGGCGGAACGCCCCACTTGCTGGAGGCAGGTCAGATCATCATCATGCCTGCCAATATCTCTCATGCGGTATATGCCGCGGAACAATTCAAAATGGTATTAACGATGATAAAAAAATAAGTATGGAAAATAATTTGAATCTCACTGTAGGAGAAATAGTTACAAAAGATTTCAGGATGGCTTCCGTTTTTTCGGAATACGGCATTGATTTTTGCTGTGGAGGCGATAAAACCCTGGAACAAGCCTGTGCAGAGAAATCGGTAAACAGGGAGGAATTGCAGGAAAAACTGGATAAAATTATGCAAGTCAAAGCGGAAGGCGTAGATTTCAATTCGTGGTCTTTGGACTTGCTGATTGATTATATTGAAAAAATGCATCACACCTATATAAGGGAAAAAACGCCTTTCGTGCTGCAATATCTGGAGAAAATCAGGGACGTTCATGGCGACAGGCATCCCGAACTGGTGGAAATTTACGGACATTTTTTCCAGGCAGCCGAAGCCCTGTCGGCGCATCTGCTGAAAGAAGAACGGATACTGTTTCCATTTATCCGCCAATTGGTTGAGTATCAGAAGTCCGGTCAGCGGATGGAGCCCGGACATTTTGGAACCGTTCAAAATCCGATTGCGATGATGAAACACGAGCATACGGTAGAAGGCGAACGGTTCGAGACGATTTCACGGCTTTCCGGCGGCTATCAGGCTCCCGAAGACGGATGCAACACGTATCGCGCAGCCTATGCGATGCTCGGCGATTTTGAACAGGATTTGCACAAGCATATTCATTTGGAGAATAATATCCTGTTTCCCAAGGCTATAGAATTGGAAAAATCCTTGAGAGCGACGTAAAATATCGAATATATCCCTTTATTTATAGAGGAATATTAATTTTCAATCAACATAAGTATTTTTGGTGAAGGGCTGCTTCCGGGCGGCTCTTTTTAACAGATACTAAAGGAGATACAATTTTTCCAAATCCTCTTTTTTACGGACGTCCATATTTTCAAATTTTCCGTCGGGATAAACCAAAACACATTGGGGAATACCGTTTAGATGATAGGTTTTCTCCACTTTTTTTACATCTTTATAGCCCAACACGCTTCTCCATTCAATATTTTCCTTCTCCATAAACACTTTCCAGTTAGCAACCGTGCGCTCGTCGTCCATCGAAACATAAACCATCTCCAACTTATCCTGCAAATCCGCATGAATTTTTTTCAAAACGGGCACTTCTTCCATGCAGGGTTTGCACCAGGAAGCAGAAAAAATAACCAGATTGGGTTTGCTACGGTTTACAATCACAGGCGCTTCAGACTCGTTTTTACCGTCAATCAAATACAGGTTTTCAAACGGACTTTCCAAATATTTCCTGATACTCAGACCGAAAAACGAATTTTTAATACTGTCCGTAAAAAGTTCATACACAGACTGTAAATCTTCTTTAGTCTTGTATCTAATAACATTTCCGGCAATAGTTGAAATTAAAAATCTTGAATCCGGATTTTCCGAAGCCAGTTGCCGGTGTTCCTGCAACTGTTCTTCATAAGATTTTGATTCATCGTAAAACCAACTGTAACTCAGTAGTTTACTTCTCAAATAATTCTCCCTGTCAATTTCATTATAGACCGTAAATTGATAATCAATTGTTGTTGCAAAAAAAGACGTATCCCTTCCATTATTCATCGTATAACGAACACGCACACTGTCCTCAACTGTTTCTCCCCGGTATTTTGCATTGAAAAATTGATTATCCTCGATTAAAAATTGCGATAAATATAACGTGTCATTGTTTTGGACGGAATATAGATCCAGAGCATAAGCGATTTTATTTTTGAAGTCTAATAACTTTGGTTGTAAGGTGTAAAACCTCGCAGGAAAATAAGTCGAATCCGGTATTCGAAAATTATATCTATCATCGGAAAAATTTCCCTTTATGATTGTTTTTTGAAAATCATGATCCCATGCGATCAGATATAAAGAATCCAAGCGGATACCATCCAGTTGAATGGAAAATTTCCTGTCCTGCGGGAACAAAACTTGCCAATTCATCAGCAATATCCCTGCAAGAATAACTGTTTTTATTGAAAATATACGTTTCATCGTTGTAAGTTTTATGGGTCAATAAATGTTTTCATCCGCAAATGTAAAATAATTTCCCGAAATAATTGCATATCCAAAGAAAAAAACATTATTTTTGCACAAAATTTTAAATATAAAAACTTTATGAAATCATATAACAGACGGGAATTTATCAAGACAGGCGCCCTCGGATTAACCGGAATCAGCCTCTTACAATCCTATAAATCAGTGGCTAACAATGCCGTTTCACCAAATGCGCTTGTGGACAAAGTGAAATTGGGCGGGAGCGGTCTCACGGTTTCGCGCATCGCCATGGGCACGGGAACAGTCGGAGGAGGCGCCGCCTCCAATCAAACGCGGCTTGGAATGGACAAATTCAAGCAATTGACGCATCACGCCTACGAGCGAGGAATCTACTTTTATGACATGGCAGAAGGCTATGGATCAATGCCTTACGTGGGCGAAGCGATTAAAACCTTGCCGCGTGAAAAACTGACGTTGCTGACCAAAATGGGAACGCAGCCGAACGACGCGGAAAATCTTGCCAATGTGGCTCAAAAAATTGATGAATACCGCAAAATACTCGGCACGGATTATATTGATATTCTGCTCATGCACTGCCTGACGAAAGGCGGCTGGAGCGAAACGCGCACGCATTACATGGACGCATTCTCGAAAGCGAAACAGGACGGAATTTTGAAGGCGGTCGGCGTGTCGTGCCATAACATTGACGCATTGCGCGAAGCGGCTGTCAGTCCGTGGGTTGACGTGATCATGGCGCGCATCAATCCGTTTGGCACGCTGATGGACGGTACGCCCGATGAAATCAGGGAAATCCTCACGACGGCGATGAAAAACGGAAAAGGCGTTATCGGCATGAAAATCTTCGGCGAGGGCAGAAATGTCAGGGACGACGAGCGCGAACAGTCTATCCGCTATGCCATCAATACGGTGAAAGTGAGTTGCTTAACGCTTGGAATGGAATCGGTTGAGCAGATTGACGACGCCATCAAGCGCGTAATGAAGGATGTAAGTTAAAACGGCGATGGGCAAAAACACGAATGCCAAACAACACAGACGTCTCAAAAACGTGAAACTGCTGGAGAAACTTTCCTATCTCGGTGATAATCAGGTAAAAACAAACATAGAACTGATTCAGTATAATGTTGAAAAATTCACATCGCGGGCGATAGGAAACAATGAAAATATCAAGAAACTGATTGACGGAGAAAAGGTTAACTGGATAAAAGTTACCGGCTTTTCGGATGTGGAAGTAATTCATAATATGTGTAACAGTCTGAATATTAAATATTCGGATATTAAAGACATGCTTTCTGCCAATCGGATTACCAAGGTGATTTCCTACGCGAATATTACCTTTTTCCTGACGTCTATTTGCAACTCCAACAATTTCAGTCAGGTAGGACTGATTTTAGGCAAGAATTTCGTCATCAGCCTGCAGGAAACCGGCGAACCTGTTTTTGACGACATCAAACAGGCAATCGCGGATTCGCTCGTTAACATCCGGGAGAAAAAGGCTGATTATCTGCTTTATATCCTGCTGAACGATATACATTCGACCTATAACGAGACATTGATGAAACTGTCCGACAGCATCAATGAAATGGAGGATAAATTGGTTGATAATGAAGATATTACTTCCAATATTATCCGTTTCATACAGCAACACAAGAAAGATTACATTCAGATAAAACGTTCGGTTACGGCGTTGCGCGAGGAATACGTCAATTTGCTGCATAATACGAATCAACTGATTGAAAATGAGAACAAAACCTACTTTGAGGATTTTGACGACAAACTGCGGACTTCGTTGGACGATTTGGAAATGTATTATCAGTCCATCAACTCGCTCGCCGATTTGTATTTCAATCACAACAGTTTGAAAATGAATACGGTAATCAAGAAACTGACGATCGTTTCCACCATTTTCATGCCCCTGACATTTATGGTAGGCGTATGGGGGATGAATTTCAAGTTTATGCCCGAACTGTCCTGGAAGCACGGATATTTGTTTTCGTGGGGCATTATTGTGGTGATGGCGCTGTTTTCGTGGCTGTTTTTGCGGCATAAAAAATGGTTTTAGCAGGAAATATTCGCTGCCAAGCGCTCTGTAACAAGGGTTTTATACTGTCAAAAAGTCTCAAGCAATCGTTCCGCTGCCAAAACACAGGCGGCGGTCTTTGTCGTAGATAACGGCAAACTGACCTGCGGCGATTCCCTGTATCTTTTCTTCGCTTTCGATGGTAAACAGGTCGTTTTTCCGATAGAGTAAACCTCGCGTAAATTCAGGCGTATGACGGATTTTGAAGGTGATTTCCTTGGCGTCGTCGAAATGTCCCCAAACATCTTCGGTGATAAAGTTAAATCCCTGTAAATGAACTGTTTTTCCGTATTGCGTTTCGGGATCGTATCCGTTGGAAACGTAGATGATATTGTTTTCGACGTCCTTTTGTACGACAAACCAGGGTCCACCGCTCATTCCCAGCCCTTTACGCTGACCAATCGTATGAAACCAGTAGCCGTTGTGTCTGCCTATTTTTTTGCCCGTTTCCAGTTCGACGATATCGCCCTCCTTGCGACCCAAATAGCGTTCGATGAAATCGTTGTAATTGATTTTACCCAAAAAGCAAATGCCCTGGCTGTCCTTGCGTTTGGCGCTCGGAAGATTCTGCTCATCAGCGATTTGACGAACTTCGCTTTTCAGTAAATGTCCTATCGGAAACATGGATTTGTTGATTTGCAGGTTCGTAATTTGTCCGAGAAA
>JAITMT010000186.1 GCA_031277235.1 Tannerella sp. | reverse complement strand
ATCCAGCGATTTATGGCTGAATACGTATTAGATACGGATTTAATTGCGCATTTGATTTTCAGAATGTTGCCTCATCAGCCGCCCTATCGTCTGGCCATGGACAGAACCAACTGGCAGTTTGGAGAAACGGACATTAACGTATTGACATTAGCCGTTGTATATGACGGGGTAGCCTTTCCGATTATGATTTCCATGCTTGATACGCGCGGGAATTCCAACACACAGGAGCGAATAGCCATCATAGAGCGATATATTCGACTGTTCGGCTGTTCAACCATTGACTGCCTGGTTGCCGACCGGGAGTTTGTGGGCGAAAAATGGATTGAATATCTCAACGGCCACCGTATCAAATACTTTATCCGTATCCGCGAAAACTTTTATGTGGACGATCCGCGCACAGGAAAACGGTTTAAAGCGTTTTGGGCGTTCAGCGGTCTGAAATGCGGAGAGTGCGATTATTTGCATCGAATTTATCGCGTCAACGGACAACTTTGCTATCTGGCTGCATCAAAAGTAAAATGCAGGGGTACGCCGGAACTGCAAATCATCATATCCTTTAACCGGCCCGAAAACGCAACACAAATATACAAAGAACGCTGGCAAATTGAAACTGCCTTCAGAGCATTAAAATCAAGCGGATTTAATATCGAAGATACGCATCTTACCGATTTAACCCGAATCGAAAAACTGCTTACTGTGGTAATGGTGGCCTTTGCCTGGGCATACGCGGTTGGCGTTTATGCCGACCGCCACCTGAAGCCGGTAAGAATTATGATACATGGAAAAAGAGCAAAAAGTCTTTTTAAATATGGATTAGAGATCATTGCTGGAATACTGCTTAACCCGTTGATGATTAGAAATGTTGATGTATTTAAATTTTTGTCATGTACTTAACTTCGGAACTTAAAATCGTCAAAATTTCTTTTCAGTAACTCAAAAAGATAAGTTTCCACAATGCTCACTCTTTGCCCGAATGTAGTTGCCTCATTCATTCTTTCTTCCAAATCGCGCCCTGCCTGTGCGTTGATGTCTTTTAGAGAAATGTTCCGGTTGTAAATCTCACTCAACGGAAAATTGAAAAACCGCATGACGCCCTGTGGATGAAAAACAATGGAAAAAACGGACAATTCCCCTGTCAGTTCCATATCGTAAAAACCGTTTTGGTGTCCGTGTAACACAACATTGTCCGACAGTTTTTTATTTTCGGTCAAAATTTTTGGACGCGGGGTAAAATACAGCATCAATTCGGTTAAACCTGTCGGGGTAATCCGCTGAACACACACTTCGCCTCTGTCCAAAACATTCTCAATCGCCCAATATCGTTTGATGTAGGGCGATAATGTTTTTGACGGTGTTGCGAAGTGAACAGGCATAAGCAAAATTGAATGAAAGGACTGCGGAATTGTCCGCAGTCCCAAGCATTGATTACTCGTAAAGTCCGATTTTATTACCCTCGCAATCCGTACACAAAGCAAAATAACCTTTGTCTTCCGCTTCGATTGTCGTTTTCGGAATAATGACCTTACCGGTTCCCTGTTCCACGCGCGAAATTGTCGCCTCAATACTGTCGGGAACGGAAAAACTGACAATTATGCCATTTTCAGACGGTTTGGCATGTGGCGAATGAACGACTGCGCCTTCGCCTGTCGGGAAACAAGCCATTTTCTCGTCGCTGTCGCCGCAATCTGTCGGCGTTAATTCCATTTTGAACACCGAACTGTAAAACTTTACTGCCCGTTCAAAATCGGCAGTCGGGATTTCTACCCAAGCAATTAATTTATCCATTTTGTTACTTTTTTAAGGATGAAACATGGCGCAAAAGTACTGCCCGGCTTTTTCGCAAAATTGTATAAATGCGACATTTTATAATTTTGCGGTTTGTAGCCGTTATGCCAACAATATTTCATTCCACTCCTTAATGGTCGCTTTTGCTACAATTCCCTCTTTTACAAACGGGTCTTGACGGATAAACTCTTCCGCGTTTGCCTTGTCCGTAAAAATTCCCATTGAGCCGTCTGCAACCGGATTGGCAAAAGTTCCGATGGCTATGATTTTCTTTTCCTTTGAAAAATCATCTACAAGTTGTTTGTGCCTGGGATAGACTTCCATGATTTTTTCCATGCCGACATTACTCGTCTCGTAAAATACTACTGCTTTCATTTTCTTATCTGTTAAGGTTATTTATCGTGCTTATATTTATTTTGTGGCAAAAATAGCAATATGATTAATTGTGTACGGTTTATTTGATTTCATTCAGCGTTATATTCCCGTTTTCAGACTTGTCCACAATAATTGCAAAGTTGGGTTTTGTCGTAAAAGACAGTTTTTGTCCAACCACAGATTGATACGTCAATGTAATTTTACCTGTTTTACTCTTTTGCAAACTTACGGGTACAACGGTTGTCATCAAATCTGTTTCGGGCAGAAGAACGGCAATCACATATTGCTTTGTAAAGTCTATTTCAGTAAGCTTACCGTCTTTTCCCATTGTTGTTGCCATACCAAAAATTTCATTGAATTTTTCAGCCGTTTCAATTTTTGGGTTGTCCAACTTATTCACAGTGTTTTTCACAAAATAATTTTCCGCAACGCTAAAAACAATGTCAGTTTTTGAATTGTTTTTGCAGGCGGTTAATAACAAACCTGTTACAGTTGCCAAAAGAATAATTTTTCTTGTCATTTTATTCATTTTTAAGTTCTTTCCACTTTTCCAAAATATTTTCTTCGCCGTCGAGGTATCCGACTGTTGTGTCTTTACGAAAAATCTCTGCCGTTGGAATAATGAACAATTTATTTGTATCGGGATATTCGCAAATGTCGTGTCCTGAAAAAGTCCTTATATCCAAATAGATACACGGAGATTGCGTATGATTATATAATTGATGCGCACCGGTTGAGCCCTTTTCAAAAAAAAGTAAATCGCCTGCATCAACCACTTCCAAACCGTTTGGAGTTCGCAAAGTTGCCGAACCCGAAATAATCATAAACAACTCTTCAGCATAGCGATGAAAATGATACGCAGCACAAAATTCGCCCGGATTTAATCGTCGTAAATCGAAATTCAAATTTTCCGGATTTACTCCTTTTGTTATTCGGGAAATATCGGTTTGCAGTCGGAAATTATCTGCCCGATTGGGATTTTCCTTGAACACTCTCTCGTTGGATTTCAAAATTGTTGCCATATTTCTTTTGTAAAATGTAATTCATTTCAATCCGTACTTTTCTTTCAGCACATTTTTCTGTTCATCGTCCAATGAGTTCATGTACTTTTTCCATCCGGGACAGAAATTGATGTGCCACCGCCAAAATCTGCCAATCAGGGATTTGGGCGCTTTGTCATATTTTGCCCGTATGGAGCAATTTTCGCAATCGTGTTGTGCCATAAGTGGATGATGAAATGGAATTGTTATTTAAACAGGTAATGCTTCTTTAC
>JAITMT010000169.1 GCA_031277235.1 Tannerella sp. | reverse complement strand
AAATTAGGCGATTTTGTAAACGCAGGCAGCGTATTGGCTCAGGTGGACGACACCTACAAACGCTTGGCTTTTGAAACTGCTCAACTGAATTATGACAAATACAAGGACGATTTTGAGCGTTATCAAGTTATGCGACAGGGCGACGCCGTAACCGAAATGCAGTTGCGCGACATGAAAATGGGGTACGAAAGCGCAAAAATTCAGTTGGAAAATGCTAAAAAACAATTAGATGACACAAAAATTGTTGCGCCATTCAGCGGAGTAATCACATCAAGAAACACAGAACTTGGCGCATTAGTAAATATGGGAACGCCCATTGCAGGCATTGCCGATATTTCGCAGTTGAAAGTTACGCTGTCCGTTTCCGAAAGTAATGTGTATCAACTTCAAAAAGGACAATCGGTAAGCGTAAGCGCCGATGTATATCCCGATATGATTTTTCAGGGAAGAATTGCAAATATAAGTCCGAAAGGCAGTAGCGCACACACTTATCCCGTTGAAATTACGATTACCAACAGCAGCAAAAATCCGCTCAAAGCGGGCGCTTATGTCAATGTTCAGGTTAATTTGGACAATGACGGAACAACCCTGATGATACCCCGCGATGCCATTGTAAACAGCGTAAAAGACCCTTCGGTTTATGTGATAAACAACGGCGTTGCTCAATTAACCAAAATCAGCACAGGACAAAATCACGATGTTTATTTGGTAGTTACGTCGGGTTTGAACGCAGGCGACCAGGTAGTAACCAACGGACAAATCAATTTGTCGGACGGCGTAAATGTTTCTGTAATTAATTAACCGTTAATTATTAATAAAATGAACATCGTAGAAACTTCGATAAAAAAGCCGTTAATCATCGGTGTGATTTTCACCGTTTTAACGCTTGGCGGATTGCTGTGTTACAATATGCTCAATCTGAATTTGTTGCCCAAAATGGATGCGCCGGTCATTACCGTTGTAACGGTTTATCCGGGCGCAGGCGCTTCGGAAGTGGAAACTTCTGTAACCAAAAAAATAGAAGACGCCGTTTCGTCTTTGGAAAATTTGGATAAAGTCGCTTCCGTATCCCGCGAGGGCGTTTCGATTGTAACGGTATATTTTAATGAAAGCGCCGACATAAACCGCTCTGTACAGGATGCGCAGCGAAAAATTAACGCAATCAAATCTTCTTTACCAAAAGAAATTTTAGACCCTTCCATTGACAAAATTTCCGTTGATGACCAGCCAATTATGCGGGTTGCTGCATTTTCGTCATTACCCGCAACAGATTTTTATAAATTGATGGAAGACCGTATTCAGCCTCGTTTGGCAAAATTGCAGGGCGTGGCGATGGTCAATATGACAGGCGGCAGCGAGCGCGAAATAGAAGTCAATATCAATGCCGAAAAACTGAAAACCTACAATTTGTCCATACTTCAAGTGTTGCAGGCAATTCAAACCGCCAATATGGAAATCCCCGCCGGAAATATCGAAACAACCGACATTACCTATTCCGTGCGATTGGCTGCAAAATTCACAGATTTGGACGAGTTAAGAAATACTATTATTTTGAGTGTCCCCAATGGCGGCGAAATCCGCGTGAAAGATGTTGCCGAAGTAAGAGACGGCATCGCCAAAGCAACTTTTATCAACCGCATAGACGGAAAAGACGCCATCGCATTAACCATTCAAAAACAAAGCGACGCCAACGCCGTGCAGGTTGCCGATTTTGCCAAAGCGGAATTTGCGGCTATCGAAAGGGAATATGCCGGCGACAACGTAAAATTTGAAATTGCCACCGACGACAGCGTTTTTACCCGCGCCTCCGCAAATGCGGTTGTTATTGACCTGTTTTTGGCAATTCTCATTGTGGCTGTTGTCTGTTTCATTTTTCTGCACAACATACGCAGCGCGATGATGATTATGATAGCCGTTCCGCTTTCGATTATCCCCGCCTTTATTGCGTTGTACGTGTTGGGGTCTTCACTCAATATGATGTCGCTGCTTGCGTTGTCGTTGGTGGTGGGTATTTTGGTGGACGACAGTATTGTGGTTATCGAAAATATGTATCATCATTTGGAGCGCGGCAAAACCAAACGGCAAGCCGCCATTGACGGCTGCCGACAAATTATGTTTACCGTTATGGCGATTACGCTTGTGATTGTGGTTGTTTTTCTACCATTGGCAATTACCGGCGGTACGATAGGAAATTTATTAAAAGAATTTGCGATACCTATTATTGCCGCCACGCTCGTCAGTTTGCTGGTTTCGTTTACGGTTACGCCTTTGTTGATGTCGCGTTTCGGAAAATTATCCGACGACACGCGCTCAACTCTGTCGGCTCGTTTTTCGCGCTCGGTCGAAAAAACATTTGAAAGTTTGAAAATTGCGTATGCCGGTATTCTCTCATTCGGTTTACGACATAAAACGATAGTTTTGGTTACTACGATTGCGCTTTTGATAGGCTCATTCGCTCTTTTCCCGATGGGTTTAATCGGCTTTGCCTTTATGCCCGAAGTTGACCAGGGCGAATTTCGCGTAACTTTGGATATGAACCCGCAGGTAACCGTTTATCAGAACAATCAAACAACGATGCAGGTAGAAAAAATTCTTTTGAGCAAGCCCGAAGTCGAGCGTGTTTATACAAACGTTGGCTCCGAAGGACGCGGGGTTGCAAGTACATCAAAGAATAATGTTACGTCAATTTCCGTAAAAATGGTTGATAAAAAAGACCGTACTATTGATGTTCACGAATTTGCCCAACAAATCAAAAGTGAAATTATGCAAATACCCGGTATCAGAGCGCGGGTAAGCATTGCGGGACTTACAGGCGGCGGCGGCTCGGAGCCAATTCAACTGGTTGTACAGGGCGCCGACTACGAAAAAGTAGAAGAAGCGGCGGCTTTGCTGATGGAAGTAGTAAGGACAACGCCCGGAACGGCTGACGTCAAATTTTCGATTGATGACCCGATGCAGGAAGTACAGGTAAAATTAAATCGTGAAAAGATGTCGCAACTCGGTTTGTCGTCTGCCGATGTGGGTACGGCTATGCGTGTTGCCCTTGCCGGAAACGACGATACGAAATATACCGATGGCAATTTTGAATACGACATTCGTATCGGTGTGGATAATTTCGACAAAACCAACGTGGAAGATGTTGCCAACCTGACTTTGCTGAACAAAAAAGGCGAACTCATAGAATTAAATCAAATTGCAGATATTTCATACGGTTTAGGTCCCTCGATGTTGGAACGCACAAACAGGATTGCTTCAATTACGGTAAAATCCAATGTAGTTGGCAGACCGTCGGGAACGGTAGGAAGCGAAATAATGAGCGCTATTGACGGCAAAATGCCCGAAGGTATCACTATTAGACAGGGTGGCTCAATGGAAATGCAATCAAAAGCATTCGGCAGTTTGGCATTTGCATTTTTGGCGGCTATCGTATTGATTTACTTAATAATGATTATGCTGTACAATTCGTTGTCCGACCCGCTTGTAGTGTTGGTTTCAATCCCGCTTTCGTTTGTTGGCGCATTTTTGGCGTTGGGCTTAACGCTGAATATTTTGAGTATTTTCAGCATCATCGGCTTGATTGTGCTCATTGGCTTGGTGGCAAAAAACGCTATCCTGTTGGTGGATTTCACAAATCACATTCGCAGCGAACAAAATATGGACACTTTCAATGCCTTGATTGAAGCAGGAAAAGAACGCCTGCGCCCCATCCTGATGACAACCTTTGCAATGATATTCGGAATGTTACCTATCGCTTTGGCTACCGGCAACGGCGCCGAATTGAAAAACGGAATGGCTTGGGTTATCATCGGCGGACTGACAAGTTCCATGCTCCTGACGCTGGTCGTTGTGCCTGTGGTGTATTATGCGGTAGATAGAATAAAAGTGCGTTTCAGTCGTGAAAATAAATTTTAACCAAAATTTCAGCGAATGGAAATCAAAAAAAGGTTTCTATTCGTTGATTTTCAAAAATGTGGTAACTTTGCAGAAATTTTTTAGAGGGAAAAACAATGAGAAAAAATAAACAATCAAATTTATCTTTAGACCATTGGTCGGCAATAAAACTATCAATATTTATCAATTTATTGCTTTTTATCTTTGTGTTTATCGGGTATATTTTCAGCGAAAACAATGCCCTGCCAACAAATCAAGAACCGGTAATGGGTTCAATTTTACACTTTTCTTTCAGTATTTTTATTTCTTATTTGCTTTTTGAATATTGCTTTTGGGCGTTTCGTAAAAAGTGGGGAACTCGTAAAAAAATGTTCATTGCATTGTTTGGAACGCTTGGATTGTCAATCGTAATAAGTTTTGCGTATTCAAATTTGGCAACTTATTTTCTTCACGATGTATCAAATCAGTTTTTTGTTTCGACTTTAATTAAGAATTTGGTAATGTCTTTGATTATATATTTGGTTACGCAATTTATCGCAACCACCATTCAAAATCAAAAAATATCACTCGAAAACCAAACGTTGCTTGCCGAAAATATGCGAAACCGTTACGAGGCTTTGAAAAATCAGTTAAACCCTCATTTTCTGTTTAATACACTCAATACATTAGACGGCTTGATTGGTTTTGATGACGAAAAAGCACATTATTATTTGCAAAATCTTTCTTCGTCATTTCGCTACACCATTCAAAACAAAGAGATTACATCATTAAAAGAGGAATTGGATTTTGTAAAATCATACGCCCATTTAATGAAAATCCGTTACGGCGACAATTTGAGCATACAATATAATATTGATAAAAAATATTGTGATTTTCTCATTATGCCAATCAGCCTGCAACTACTAATAGAGAATGCAGTTAAACACAATATAATCAACGACAAACTCCCTTTAACGATATTCATAGAAACCACCGAAAACGACACAATCAAAGTAAGCAACACCATTCAACCCAAAATCAATGCCGAAACGGGCGAGGGCGTTGGTTTGGCAAATCTCGTTGAAAGATATAATTTATTGTTTCACAAAGAAGTTTTGATTACTCAAAACGGCGTTTTCGGTGTAGAAATTCCTTTAATAGAACAAATTAACGACAATTTAATATGAAAGCAGTCATAGTTGAAGACGAAATAATTGCCGCACAGAATTTGCAGCGCCTTATTTCACAGGCAAATAAAGATATTGAGATTATCGCAATTTTGCAAAGCGTTGAGGACAGCGTTGAGTGGTTTTCTCAAAATGCAAGTCCCGATTTGGTGTTTATGGACATTCATTTGTCCGATGGCGCTTCTTTTTCCATTTTTGAAAAAGTGAAAATTCACGCGCCTGTCATTTTTACCACCGCTTATGACGAGTACGCACTTAAAGCGTTTGAAGTCAATAGTATAGATTATTTGTTGAAACCCATAAACATAAATGATTTGGAGCGTGCAATAAACAAATTCAGCCAACTGAACAAAACGCAAAACAGCAACGAAGACGTAATTACCAATATATTGGCAATGTTCAAAAAGGAAGTGTACAAATCATTTTTTCTAATTCCGCACAAAGACAAATTTATTCCTTTGTCTGTCAATGATATAGCCTATATCTATTCCGAAAATAAAATTGCCAAAATCGTAACTTTTACCAATCGCAACTATCACGAAAACAGTTCACTGGACGAACTCCAGCGACAACTCGACCCTACCCGATTTTTCCGCGCTAACCGCCAATTCATCATTTCCCACAAAGCGGTTAAAGATATTGCCGTTTGGTTTGACAGTAAATTATCTGTAAATCTGACCGTTGAAATTCCCGAAAAAATCATTGTCAGCCGCTTGCGGGCAAGCGAATTTAAGGATTGGTATAGCGGAAAATAGAGAAAAATTTCCCTGACATGAATGTTACCGTCTGCAAAATGGGGCAAAGCCGCCTTGCTTTCACTGGCGATTTTTATTGTCATTCAAATGAAAAGTTCTGAAATTGTGCCGTTTATCTATTTTCAGTTTTAAGAATATTCCTGCCTCATTAGCTAAAAATCAATAAAAGACTTCGGTATCCCCGTTCCGCAGTTCAGTACCCCAAAATGGCATTTGGGTGTTTTTTTCAATCTTGAGCGAAGTTTTGCCCCGTACTTTTTGATATGATAAATATCGATTTCTCGATAAAAAGGATACGGAAAGAAAAATCGGAGTAAACCCGGACAATGACTGCCAAAATTTCTGAAAGATGGAAATATTTTAATGTTTGGGTAATTTCCGTTATCTTTGCAATGAAAATTCCTTTTATACGGTAAATTATGGAAGACAGGAAAGAGAAAATTTTCGGTTTGGAACGGAATGTGTTTTACACAGGACTGACAAGTTTCTTTGCCGACACTTCAACCAAAATGGTTTACAGCGTTATGCCCTTGTTTTTGATGTCCATAGGCGCATCCAAAACTCTAATTTCGTTGATTGAAGGCATTGCCGAAAGTACAGCCTCTCTGGTGAAAGCGTTGTCGGGTTATTGGAGCGACAAAATCGGAAAAAACAAACCGTTTATGCTCATAGGATATGGCATTACAGCCCTGATTACGCCTTTATATTCATTGGTTGGTAAGCCCGTCGAGGTGCTGTTTTATCGCTTTTTCGAGCGCATGGGGAAAGGCGTTCGGGCTGCACCGCGCGACAGTTTGATTAGCGGCTCGGTTACTGAAAAGGATGCAGGAAAAAATTTCGGTTTTCACAAGGCGATGGACAACAGCGGGGCGATTTTGGGACCGTTAACTGCCTTTTTATTACTCTATTTTTTACCAAGTGGCGACACGATAATGAGTTATAAAATTATATTTTTAATAGCTACCCTCCCTGCCATACTGGGCGTTATCACCATTGCCGTTTTTATTAAGGAAGCCAAAGCAGTCAAAAAAAGCGGCGCTCCCAAACTTTCAGTCAGGAATTTGCCGAAACGATATTTCCTTTTTCTGGGGATTATTTTTGTGTTTACACTCGGAAATTTCTCCGACGCTCTTATATTGGTTAAAACCACCGAAACAGGCGTCAACAAGATTTTTATTCCGTTTATTTATATGATTTTCAATATGATATCGGTAATTTTCGCCATACCCGTCGGAAAACTGTCCGATAAAATCGGGCGTGAGCGGTTGATTATTCCCGGATTTTTGATTTTTGCCCTCACCTTTTTCATGTTCGGAAAATTCAACAGTATTTCCATTTTTATTGGTTTATTTGCCATGTACGGACTGTACAGCGCCTTAGTTGACGGTAGCCAGAAAGCGATGATTTCGGATATTGTGAGCAAAGATTTGCGCGGAACAGGCTTCGGCATTTACCACGCCATTCTCGGAATTACGCTCTTGCCTGCCAGTCTGATAGCAGGATTGCTGTATGACCATCTCAGTTCCGAAGCGCCGTTTTATTTTGGTTCGGTAATGGCATTGATTGCAACCGTATTGATGGTCTTTTTTGCCATTACCGGCGGAAAAGTTAAATCAGAAAAAAAATGATATGGCAGACAAGACGCTGATAATTAAAAAGATAATAAATCCATAATAGTTGAAGACGAAGTAATTGCCGCGCAAAATTTGCAGCGCCTTATCGCACAGATAAACAGGGACATTCGCCTGTTCGACGACGCATCGTTTTCCATTTTTTTTAAATTGAAAATCCATGATCCGATTATTTTTACCACCGCTGACGAAGAATATGCCCTCAAAGCGTTTGAAGTCAATAGTATCGATTATTCGCTAAAACCTATAAACATCAGAGATTTGTACATTATCCGCGCACTTTTGGTAAAAAAAAGCTTTTCCGTATGGAAAATTTGCAGGAAATCTTTATATTTGCCCCCAATTAAAGATGGTAAATGACGCTTTCGGTAGAAAAAAACAACAAATTGTCCATATCCACGGAAGTCAAGGTACATACCCTTGATAATGGGAT
Source organism: Tannerella sp. (assembly GCA_031277235.1). Taxonomy (GTDB): domain Bacteria; phylum Bacteroidota; class Bacteroidia; order Bacteroidales; family Tannerellaceae; genus Tannerella. The sequence goes on along the minus strand of JAITMT010000169.1, from coordinate 5,862 downwards.
GGTTGTATGGTTAAATGAAGACCATCACCAGCCAAAGGTTTTTGGAGCCATCATCGTCAAGGCAGGCTCGAAAGACAGTCCAAACACCGGTATAGCGCACTATTTCGAGCATATCATGTTCAAGGGAACCGAAAATATCGGAACGGTTGATTATGCCGCCGAAAAGGTTTTTTTAGACAAAATCGCGGAAAAATACGAGCAGTTGGCCGCCACCAAAAACGAAATGCAACGTCGCAGGATTCAGCAGGAAATCAATGATTTAAGTGTTCTTGCAGCCGATTATGTCATTCCCAACGAATTTGACAAACTCATCAGCAAATACGGCGGCTCGAAGTTGAACGCGGGAACTTCCTACGATTACACGGTTTATCACAACATTTTTTCGCCGCAATACATGGAACACTGGGCGGAATTGAACAGCGAACGGCTGCTGTCGCCCGTTTTCCGCATGTTTCAAACGGAACTGGAAACGGTTTATGAAGAAAAAAACAGCCGCGACGACATGATGTTCAATCAGGCAATGGAGAAGGCTTTCGAACTGTATTTTCATCCGCATCCTTACGCTTATCCCGTGATTGGAAGCGCTGATAATCTAAAGAATCCGCGACTTTCGGAGATGCGCCGTTTCTTTGAAAAATATTACATCTCCGGCAATATGGCGATTGTTCTGAGCGGCGATTTCGACAGCGATAAAACGCTGGATATTATATCAAAAGCGTTTTCGAGGATACCGAACGGCGAGGAGCCTTTGCGTTACACGATCAACGTGCTTCCCTTTCGCGGGCGCGAAAAACATACCGTCAAAATCCCCATTCCCTTTATGCGCGTGATGGTGATGGGATTTCGCGGCGTGCCGTCGAACCACGAAGACCAGTCGGCGCTCGATATTGCGATTTCCATCCTCAACAACCCGAACGGGACGGGCTATTTAGACCGTTTGATGGTGCAGCGCAAACTGATGGGCGCGATGGCGGGCGGCGAAGCGCTGAACGAGGCGGGTATGCTGGGCTTCATCATTATTCCTAAATTGGTGATACAGAGTTATTCAGCCGCCGAAAAATTAGTTTTGAAAGAAATCAACCGCGTGCGGCGAGGCGATTTTTCGGAAGAAATGTTTGAAAGCCTGAAACAGGAACAACTGCGCAAGCACACCATGGAACTCGAAGATATTGATTCGCGCAGCCAAATTATGATTCGCCTCATTTCGCAGGGAAAAGAATGGGAAGACTACCTGAACGAGTTGGAACGAACCGACGAACTGACAAAATCGGACGTGGTGCGCGTAGCCAATAAATATCTGAACAGCAACTATTTATTCATTCAAAAAAAGACCGGAAAATATTTGAAGGAATATTTGCCGAAACCCGATTTTGCGCCGATTGTGCCCAAAAACACGAATGCCACGTCCAAATATGCGCGCAGACTGGAAACGCTTCCGGTTCAGGAAGTTAAAACCCGATTTCTGGATTTTGAGCACGACGTGAAAACGCTGGAACTTTCAAAAGAAACGACGCTGTACGTGAAGAAAAACCCTGTAAATAATATCTTTACGTTGAAAATTTCCTATGGAATCGGAACACTGGAAGAACCGAAAATCAAGTTGCTGGCAAATTATCTTTCGCTGCTGGGCACCAATCGCTACAGTTTCAACGAGTTCAAGACGAAATTGCAGGTTCTGGGCAGTTTGCTGCTGTTCGACGCCGATGATAACCGCTTCATTATCAATGTCAGCGGGTTTGACAAATATTTCGGAGAGACTCTCGTTCTGGTAAGCGATTTCATGCGCAACGTGAAACACGACCGGGAAAAATTGAAAACTATCCGCGACGACGTGAAAGTGAGCGAAAAAGCGTTTTTCAAATCGAGCAACGAAGTCGCCGAAGCGCTGTTGGAATACGTCAGATACGGCACCAAATCGCAGTTTTTGACCAAACCGTCCTTGCGGGAAACGACCAAAATGGACGGCGAAGACTTACTGCAACTTTTTGCCAAAATTCAAAAAGTGCATTGCGATTTTCATTATTGCGGAACGGGCGATATGGACGACATTGCCGAAAAAATCCGTCAAAATATTGATATTGAAAATATTACGGAAGAAACGCATATTCCGTATTTTCGTGATCCGATTGTTTATGACCGTCCGCTCGTCTTTTTCTACGATATGAACGACGTTTCGCAGAATATTGTCTATAGTTACCAAATGGGAACTTCGTTGCTGACACACACGGAACGCTGTGAGGCTCAACTGTTTTCGGAATATTTCGGCGGCGGCATGTCTTCGCTGCTGTTTCAGGAAATTCGGGAATTTCGCTCGTATGCCTACCAGACTTCGGGCGCCGTGCAGTTGCCTCCGTTCTGCATGCCCGATAAACCGTTCTGTTTCATCACCTATCTCTCGACGCAAAGCGATAAAACGATTGATGCTCTGACAGTTCTGAAATCTTTGATACAGGATATTCCCGTTCATAAGGAGAAAATAGAGCCTATCATTCAAAGCATTATCAATGAGGCGAATAACGAATATCCGTCTTTCCGCGACATCTCCGTAAAAATAGCCAAATGCAAACAGAACGGATACGGGGAAGATCCCAATAAATACCTGATTGACAAGGTAAAAGATATGTCAATAGAGAATATTGTACATTTTCACGATACGCATATCAAAAACAAGAACATCGTCTATGTAATCGTGGGTAATTCGCTGAAAATCAACATGTCAAAACTGATGGCTTTCGGCAATGTCATCCGCGTCAAGAAATCGGATTTTTATCGGTGAAGAATGGGGTTTATTCCGTTGTTTTTCAACGATTTAATTTTTTACCCAACAATAACATCACGACCCGTTGACCGGAAAAAATTAAACTCTCCATATTATTTCAATTTTATTACCATTAGAACCGGATTGTCATCTTCTTTTAATCCATTGACCATGGTTCTCAATGCTTCGCTTTCCTCGGAAAAGGCAATTTCGGCGTTTCTGAAATGTTCTTCTGTCAGTTTCTCCTGCATCTCGAAAGGTTGAAACATCATGCATAAAGTGTTTTCCTGCTGAAAGGCAGGGGACAGTTCTATATCCATACCGCCATCCCAATTATTGGCGACATTCACATTAATATTTTCAAGCAATTCCCCGGAATCTTTATCAAATCGGGAAAGAAAGGATTTATAATTATTATCAACAGGATATTGATAATGATAGATATAAATGTATTTATTGTCTTCTCTGCAAAAATCATATCCATTCTTGCCTGCCAGTTCAGAATTCTGTATTATTCCGGCATCTCTTTTAAGAATATCTTCCAGTGTCTTTTTATTGGGTAGATTGCGGATATAATACGGAGTGCAGGAAAAGTCGTCATTTATTCTGAATACCGTATCATTATAGGCGTAGTCATAATAATAACAGTCATTAAAAGTATAAAAATCAAAAAAAGGCATACTGAATTGACGGGTACGCCCTTTGGGTTCATTGATAGAATATTTTATATAATTGGGACATTTATACAATGTTTCACCTTCCCGGTTTGTTACAATATACTTGTATTCCATTTTACCTGAATTATTTCCAAAAGTGAAAACAAAATTGCCGTTTTTATCACAACCCATGTGAACAGGGCTATTGTCTGCTTTCGACATATCGGAAAAAGGATTTCTCAACGTTTTAACATGTTTGCCTTCAAAATCAAAACTGTATATTCCCAGATTCCAGTTATCAAAAATATGGATTAATTGATTCTTTTCGTCAATGTCAAAATCCCGGGCACTGCATTCTCCGGGACCTTGCCCTTTCCTGTTAATGGAGCGTACGAATTTTCCGGTCATATCAAATTGCATGATTATGCCTCCATTATCAATATACAAATAATCTTTCGTAAATTTCGGATAGGAATAACGGTTACCGATAAGACTCAGATCATTGGTTTCAAGCGGAATATATTTAACTTCCGATGCAATGTCGGTAAGTTTGAAAACATGCAGGTATTCACGGGATTTGGACAGATTGATTGTAAAAGGCTCTTTTAACTGAGTCTTTAAATTCACGTTTTTCACTTCTTCCACCGTTTTATTCTTTTTTGAACAGCCAACGGGAAGAAAGAGTAAGAGAGTTAATAGTAGACACTGTTTCATACGGAATTAAAAATAAGTTGTTTAGTGGGGCAAAGATAATGGATATATTTCAAAACACCATACAATTGCTGAAAAATTATACATAATTAATTTCATAGCAACTCATCCTGTGAAATCAGATTGTTAAACAGGGCGTACAGTGTCAAGCCCGAAACGGTTTTAATACCGGTTTTTCGGACGATATTTTTCCGGTGCGAGATGACGGTATGGGTAGAAATGTTCAGTTTATCGGCTATCTCCTTACTGATTAAACCTTTAGCCAGAGCAATCAGAATCTCTTTTTCGCGATCGGAAAGTTCTATGTTTTCAACCGGCTGGCTGTTCTCCCGATGTACCGTCTCAATGATTTTGATTATTTTTTTGGGAATCATCCAACCTTCGTCGTACATGTCGAGGACACCGTCGAAATGTTGAAGCGTTTTGTCATCCACATATTGATATAAAACGGCAATCAGGTAAATATCCGGATAATCGGTAAATAAATTTCTGATATTAAACGGTTTATAAAATTTAACAATAGCCGGATTGAAGAGAACGATGTGAATGTCTTCCTTTTTTATATGTCTGTCCTCGAAAGCCGGTAAATCTGAAAAACAGGCAGTTACCTGAAAAGCGGAATGCTTCTCCAGAAACAGTTTAATACCTTCCCTGATGATTTCCGAAGGTTCGATAATGACGGTTCGATACTTTTTAATCTGTTTCATTGTTTTTTTCGATGTGCTCCACCAGTGAAATCAAAATTTTATTCTCAAGCAGGGTGTGTTTGCCCAGGTCATACTCGAACATGATAAGATTTAACAGAATATCCCGGCATTTTTCAATCGTGCATTCCGGAGGTAAATATTTGATAATGATGTTTTTGAGGTCATTCAAGGCGTCGTCAATATCGCTATGGTTTGTCTCGTATTCCTTGATGGTGTAATAATTGTTTTTTATGCCCCGGAGCAACTGTATGATGTAGGGAAAAACGATTTCTTCTTCATACTTGAAATGGGCGATGACCTCCTGCCTGTACTTCTCGCAGAATTCATGCAGGATATTCCCGTTTTTGAGTCGGCAGGCAGTCGCCAAACCGGAAATGTCGTCAATAATTTGCGGCATACGGACTTCCAGATAGTCTTTGTGCGAATTTTGCAAATACTTGATAATGCCGTCAATCGGTATTTGCATCAAGCCCTGACTGTCAGGGACATAATCATCGAAAGTATAGATATTGCAAACGAGTAAAAGCAGGGGAACGGACAGATTTCTTTCGTTGCAAACCTGTTTTACCGTCTTCTCGCCAAATCCGAGACCAATCCCGAAATAGGGTAAAACATACAGCAACCGGCTGTTAACTAATATGATATCAGCCATCTTTACATTTTCCGAGAATATAACGTAATTCATAGCGAAATAATTTTGGGGAATGCAAAGGTACAAATTTTTCGGATAAAAATCAGAATAACAAAACAAAAAAGGGGCTTTCGCCCCTTTTTTGTTTTGAAAATTTGAAGATTCGAGAATTTGAAGATTCAGTGTGCCTCCATTTTACCTGCTGACAACCTTGAACCTCCGGTTGTCAATGACGACGATGTAGATGCCCTTCGGAAGGATTTCCCGCGTGTCGCCGGGGGTTACCGCCAGGCGTCCGTACAGCGTGCCGGCCATCGTGTAGATGTCTGCCGCAACCGTCCCGGCGCTGCTCACCGTCAGCACGTTCCCGTGCGTCCAGACTTTTACGCCCGGGACAGG
>JAITMT010000502.1 GCA_031277235.1 Tannerella sp. | reverse complement strand
AAATGCGTCATTTGTAGCGGGGGCGATATGATACCTTATGTCAGTATTTGTGTTCGACATGTTGTCTCCGAAAAAGATTATTCGGGCGCAAAGATAACGATAATTTCACAAAATGCAAGAATTTGTAAAATATTTTTCATCTTGGGTGGAAAATTATATAATTTCTACTTATTAAGCCGTTTCCGGATTCTGCTTCGTTCTTCGCAGTGATAGCAAGTTCCTTGCAATGACGCCCACAGGTGGAGACGGGGCGCGCCCCGTCTCTACTCCCTCCCCGAGGGGAGGGTCGGGGTGGGGGCTTTCAATACCGCGCCCCAACCGGCGTCATCGCAAACGAACACTCATAATCTCCATCGGGCAGGCGGTATTTTTCGATGGGCAGCGCGCCCCACGTATTGATGCATCCCAGCCCGTACTGCACCTTGTCAATGCAGAAATTCGTCAGGCGCGCCTTGGGCACTTCGGGCGAATGACGCTGTTCTTTCGCGTCGCCGTCGTCGAGCGATTCGATCGTATAATGCAGCGCAGAAGCGGAAAACGGCGCCTCTCCGACAAATTCAAGTCCGTCGCCGGTAACATTTTTCAACTGCCAGCAACGGATGTCGGTCTTCGTGCCCGTTTCCTGCGGACGCAAGTAGGGATAGAACTGTTCATCAACTGTTTGACGGTATTTCCCGATAAAAGTGGAACTGTTCCTGTCCGCGTAATTTTCAATCGGACCGCGACCGTAATATTCGATATATTCAAAACTTTCAGGCATTTGCATCTGCATACCGAAGCGGAACAGATCGGGAACCTTGGCGGACGCATCGGTGTTGAGTTTCTGCGTTACTTTTACGACTCCCTTGGCATTGACCAGATAAGTCAAGGCAAGCGTAGCCGAAACAGCCGGAATTTCATAATCGGCATTCACCTCGATGAAATCACCTGCTTTTTGGTGCTTGAGCGCCGTCATTTTCAGTTCGGGATTGCGCCATACCTTCATTTTGAGTTGCAGCGAAGCGCCCATGTCGTTGTCCGTCGGGGCGCGCCAGAAATTCGGCGTCAGCAAGCCGTCGTGGTTCAGCATTTCCGTCCCGTTGACGTCGTATTTGCAAAGGAAACCGTTGCGTTTGTTAAATTCGATGCGGATTCTCGCATTTTTAATGATCAGATATTGAGCGTCATTTTCTTCAACCATGAGCGGGTCAACGGTGCATTTTTTGCAGTCCGTTGTGTTGGCTATTTCTAATTTGGGCGCAATATATGGATTTACAGTCAATTGATTGCGCGCCACAATATGACCGGCGGGAATGAGATTTTGGGCAGTTTTCTGTTTAAACGCAATGTTGAGCAAAACTTCCTTTCCGTCACCGATAGAAGACAAATCGTAGGGAATTTTGAAGGTTTTCGTTTCCTGCGGCGCTACATTCATATCCCGGATCATACCGGTCTGCACCTTTTCGCCGTCTGCCAGCAATTCCCATTCGGCATAGCAGTCGGACAAGTCCTTGAAAAAGTTCTCATTATAGATTTCCACCTCGCCATTCTTCAAATCCGCAGGCGTCGCCCAGATGGATTGGTAGAAATACGTTACCTCGTCTAAATGCGGATTCGGACGGCGATCGGGATTGACCAGTCCGTCGTTGATAAAATTATTGTCAGATATGTCGTAACGGTTGAAATCGCCTCCGTAAGCAAAAATATCCAAGCCGTCGGCATTTTTCCAGTGCGGCGACTGATCCACGAAATCCCATATAAAACCGCCCTGATAATTCGGATATTTGCGAATCTGCTCCCAGTATTCCTTGAAACCGCCGTCCGAATTGCCCATACTGTGTGCGTATTCGCACTGAATCAGCGGTTTAGTCGGATTGTTCATGCAGTATTCATCGCCGCCCTTATAGTCTAAATACATCGGACAGTAAATATCCGTGAAATCGTTTTTGCCCGCCCGCTCGTACTGCACGGGACGGCTTTTGTCCTCGTTTTTAATCCAGCGGTAACACTGCTCAAAGTTGGGACCGAAGCCCGCTTCGTTGCCCATTGACCAGAAAATAATGGCGGGATGGTTGAAATTGCGCTGCACGTTACGCTCGTTACGCTCTAAATGAGCCTTTTCGTAGAGCGGATTTTTGGCGAGCGTCCCGTCGCCGTAGCCCATTCCGTGCGATTCCACATTCGCCTCAGCCACCATGTAAATGCCGTATTCGTCGCACAAGTCGTACCAGAGACTGTTGTCGGGATAATGGCACGTGCGTACGGCGTTGATATTGTGCTGTTTCATGATTTTTATGTCCTGCAACATCCGCTCGGGCGTTACGTAATAACCTGTTTTCGGGTCCATCTCGTGCCGGTTTACACCCTTGAACAAAACCGGTTTTCCATTGACCAGCAACTGGCTGTTTTTGATTTCAATCTTGCGGAAACCCGTCTTTATCGGGATGAACTCGATGAATTTGTCGCCGTCTTTCAGTGTTGCCAATAGCGTATAGAGGTTGGGAGTTTCGGCTGTCCATTTGGCAGGATTGGCGACATTGAACGTTGTCGTCAGCGAGCCGCTGCCTTTGACCGTTTCGCTCGCAACCACATTTCCCGCCTTGTCCAGCAAATCCAGTTGCACAGTCGCGGAAGTTGCCGGAGTCGTTACAACCGTCAGCGTGCCGTCCCTGTATTCGGAGTCAAGGTCGGGCGTAACCCGTATATCCTTGATATAATTGTTGTTGCGTGCATACAAATAACAATCGCGACCGACGCCCGACAGGCGCAGAAAGTCCTGATCTTCAAGATACGTGCCGTCGCACCAGCGGAATACCTGAAAAGCCAGCAGGTTTTTGCCTTTTTTAAAATATTTGGTGATGTTAAATTCGGTTTCAAGTTTGCTGTCTTCGCTGTAGCCGACAAACTGACCGTTCACCCACAAATAAATATTGGACGTAACCGACCCGAAATGCGCGAAAACCTGCTTGCCACTCCAGTCGGCGGGAATTTCGATTTCGCGGCGATACGAGCCGACGTGATTGTTCACGATGGGGATTTCGGGAGGATTGCTCTTGAACTGGTTACGCCACGCATACCCGATATTGACGTACACGGGGTCTCCGTAGCCGTTAAATTCCCACAGTCCGGGCACGGGCATCGCCGCCCATCCTTTGTCGTTGTAATCTGTTTTGTAAAAATCCGTCGGACGCGAGTCTGCGTCCTTCACCCAGTTGAAACGCCACAATCCGTTAAGACTCAAAAAATTGCCGGAAGCAGATTTCACGCCTTCCAGCGCCAAATCCAGCGATTCGTAAGCGAAATAATTCGTGTGCATGGGCGCACGGTTCACCTGATTGATTTTCGGGTCTTGCCACTCGTTTTTCTGTGCAAATCCCGTAACGCTGAAAAGCGCTAACATCATACATAATAAAGACTTTACATTCATATCGGTTAAAAGTTTTTGGTTAATATCTTATTTCATATTTCTCGACAAAAGTCCACAAATATAGGTATTTTTTGTCGTAAACCTGCTATTGTTTGATTAAAACCACTTAAATACCCGTATCCCGACAATAAAACAAATAATTCCGAAGCCCGACAAGGCGATGGAAGGGGTGATGATTTCCATCCATCCCGCTCCCTCGTTGAAAATGCTTCGGACGCCATCGGTCAGTGCCGTCAGAGGCAACAGTTTGATTATCTTGATGCTCCATTCGGGAAAATGATGATAACTGAAGAAAATCCCCGAAAGAATCGTCATGGGCATCTGCACGGCGTTAATCCATCCGGTTCCGACCTCCGTTTTGGACGTCCGGCTCGAAATCAAAGCGGCAAGACCGGTGAAGGCTATATTTCCCGATAGAAACAGAACGATCAATGCACCGATATTCCCCTGAATCTGGATTCCGAAGAAAAGCCGGGCAAAAAATAGCAGAATAAGCGCTTCCACCACATTCATCAGAATACGGACAAACATCATGGATATCAGGAAATTGGACTTGTTCATCGGAGTCGCCACCATTCGACGCAATAATTTTTGAGAGCGGCGCTCGATGATCGTATAACTGATTCCCCATAAAATAGAACCCATAATACCCATGGTCAGTATTCCTGGAATCAAAAAATCAATATAGCGCACTCCTTTCAAAGTCAGCGGGTTAATCCGGGTTTCTCCGGCATCCGAAGTCAAGACGGGCGACTGAATCAGTGCCGACAGTTTCATGTAAGCCAACTGCGACTGCGAATTATGCGGATCGAAATGATAGCGGATTTTCCCGACAGAATCGGTAACAATGAGTTCCGATTCACCGCGTTTCAACGAAACAATGGCTGATTTCCAGTCGCTGCGGATAAAACTAAATTCCGTATTTCCGATGATTTCATCTTCGATTCTCCATACAGATACTTCCTTTTCATTTTTCACCGCAGATTTTGCGTAGATATTCAGCAGAGAATCCAACTCCGACCTGCTCTCTTCCACGACCATGACATGAAATTTGGATTCCGAAGCCTGCGTAAAAGCAAATCCCAAGCCGATGGAAATCAGCACCGGAAAAAGGATTCCCCAGAAAAGCACCTCTGGCTCGCGGATGGTTTCCAGAAAGAAAGTATAGGTCAGTTGGTAGAGTTGCGTATTTTTGATTGATTTCATATTACTTTGGTTTCTTCGCGCAAGGTCTTGCCGGTCAGGCTGATAAACAATTCGTCCAAATTGCGGGCGGTATCGCCCAATAATTCTTCCAGTTTCCCTTCCCGCAGGATTACGCCTTCGTCCATGATGATGATGCGGTCGCACAGCGATTCGGCTTCTTCCATGTAATGCGTCGTCAGGATTAAGGTTGTTTCGCCGCGCGCCTTCAATTCTTTCAGGATATTCCAGAAATCGAACCGGGAATGCGGATCGAGTCCGGTGGTCGGCTCATCGAGAAACAGCACCCGCGGATGGTTCAACAGGGCGACAGCCAAAGCCAGGCGTTGCCGCTGTCCACCCGAAAGCGCCCCGACTGCCGATTTCTGCTTTTCTTCCAAACCCGTCTGACCGATTACTTCGTCCACCCGGGAATCTCCCAATTCAAAGAAACTCGCAAAAAGGCGCAGGGTTTCGCGGACGGAAAGTTTTTCGGCAAAACGGGTTTCCTGCAGGGATAAGCCGATTATCTTCCGCAGTTCTTTTTCGTGTTTATCCCAAGTTTTACCCATTATCCGAATCTCGCCGCTATCCGGTTTCCGCAGACCTTCCATCATCTCGACCATCGTCGTTTTTCCGGCGCCGTTCGGACCGAGCAAGGCAACAAATTCGCCGGATTGAATCGAAAGCGATATGCCGCGCACCGCCCGCACATCCTTGAAGGATTTAATGGCGTTTTTAACTTCTATCGGAAGCATTCCGTCTTATTTGGTTACGGTTTCGTCCGGTTCCCAGTTTAATTTTTCATACAGCGACCGGCGCGTGTCCTTGTCCGAATTTAAGATTTGATCCGCATATTTTGCCACGTCCTTGGCTACTTTTCTCGGAACGACAATGACGCCGTCGCCGTCGGCAACAATAATATCGCCCGGATGGATGGTAACGCCGCCGATGGCAATCGGGACGTCCTTCGCGTCGAAACGGATTTTACACTGTACCATGGATTGTGCCGTAAAATGAGACCAGACCGGTATTTGCTGCTTGATGACTTCGTCGGTATCCCTGATTCCGGAGCCGTTGATGACAAATCCGCGAGCGCCTTTCAGTTTGGCGCGTAACGTGTTTTCCGAGCCTAACAGCCCGACATTCACGCCGCTGACGTCAATCGCGACGAAATCGCCGTCTCCAATTTCATCCATCCACGGATAGGTGCAGACGTTACCGTAGTACCATCCTTGCCATTGCGTGTAGGCGTCTCCCTTTTCGTCCGGATAGGGTCCTTCAAAGGGAAGGTATCTGGCTGTTCTGGCAATCCCGACGACTCTTGTCCGGAACAAGGGGCGTACCGACGGTTCGATAGACCCAAAATTGTGATAACCAATCCAGTCCATGGCGTCGCGAACATCCGCAACCCGAAAATTTTTGAATATTTCCAGTAGAACTTTGTTATCCGCCTTTCTTTGTTCATCGTCGCCGGTCTGTTTTTTGCCGTTCGACGCTGCCACGTTGATGTTAAATGTAGCCGCGATGAAGAAGATGATAATCCCAGCCATCATCATTCCCGTTTTTTTGTCTGTTTTGTTCATAAAGCATTATTTTAAAATTGTTGTAAAAAATCAATTAAGATTCGGCGAAGATATTGATGTTTTTTGAATCTGCAAAATCCGGGAGGGAAAATGAGGAAAAAATTGAAAGAAATTTTTGTTTTATGAGAATTAAGGGATATTTTTGTGGTATAAATAAATCTATATGAGCATGTTATGTAACACAGAAGCAGGTAATCCTTCGAATAACTTGGCAATGAGCTTTGGAATGAAATTTGGGAACGGGTGGAATGAACCGTTTCTTTCCAGCCATGTCAATCATTAACGACAAAAGATATACGGAAAAAATTTGATAATTTCAACTGTAAACAGTAACTTTGCAGTCTAAATCCATTATAAAATAAGAAATTAACCATT
>JAITMT010000068.1 GCA_031277235.1 Tannerella sp. | reverse complement strand
GAAAAAGTAGAGAAACAGTAAAATAGAGAAAGTAAAACGAATTAAAAACTTATGGATTATGAACAGGTACATTTTAGGAATTGGAGTAGTTGGACTTTTTTCATTATTCCTCAGTTGTGAGAGAAATGAAGAAATTTCCAAATCCATTGAAGAAGGAACTTTTATCGGAACCTTCACTGTGGAATATTTTGTAGAAATGCGGGAAGGTTGGAGCAGTAGTGGAACGACAACCCTTGAATTAAAGAACGGGAAGTACACCTATACTTCGGACATACCTCCAAAATTATGTGTTGGGAACTATTCAATAAGCGATGATAAAATCGTATTTGAATATGACAGACCAAGTTCTCCGGACGATTATCAGGTATCTCCTTATTTTGATATTGGTCTGATACTTGACGGAGTGTATGATTATGCTTTTGACGGAAAAAGAATGAGTTTTTCTATAATTAAGTATAATTCAGGATATTATGCGTATAATTTCGAAAAACAGTAAAATCAGAGTAAAAAAGATGTGAAAAGGAAACACTTCATCTTACTGGCGGTTTGGTGCAAGCGAGGGGGTGGCTCGTCCGAGAGTTGGTGGGAGAAAATCAAGAGTAGTGCTTCGTGGGAAATGTGTTGAAACCCACGCCTGTCGCCAAGTCGCCTGGACGTTATCTGCAAGCGGCGGACAGCGCAGTGAGATAATGAAGTAGAAAATTAAACACTAAAACGAAATATAAACAGTTAGAAAAGGACATAAAATTTTAAAAAGATGAAAATAAATAGATTAAATTTGAGGAATGTGGTTGCGATAGCAATCTGCCTCGCAGCAATGACAGTGTTTTCGGATTGCAAAAAAGATGAAGTTATAGTAAAATTTGATGAGAAAACGTTTATTGAGCAAAAAAAATTATGGCAATTATCGAATACAAAAGATTACGAATATCATTTACTTGCTAATGGTTTTGTATCTTATTATGGAAAAATTTTTGTTGAAAATGGAAGTTTCAAAAATGACGAAATTCTACACGAATACTCCCACTTAATGTTGAATTATTCCACGATTGATTTAGTCTATAAAACAATCGAAGAAATCTTTCATTCCAGTAATAATGGTACAAAAAAATCAGGTTTTTATTATACTGAAATAGTAGTTGAATATGATAAAGTAAACCATATTCCAATAAAAATTAACTACAAATACTATAGTTCACCCAATCTTTCAATTGATGGCACATTTGATTATACAATTACAAATTTTAATAAACAGAATTAAATCACGAAAAAATGCAAGCAGATAACGAGCGGTTTCACGTAAGCGGGGGTGTATGCCCGCAGACAGTTTTATGCGAATTTGGAAGTGTATCACCCGCCCGAACATTTGTGACCCCCCGTCTGCGTAAAGCGGCCGAAACGTTAGGCGCAAGCGAGCGACAGCGCAGTGGACATTGAAGTAGAAAATTGAACGTTAAACGAAATATAAACAATCTGATAAGGACATAAAAGTTTAGAAAAATGTATAAGAACAAATTATGTTTTAGAAATATGGTTGCGTTAGCAATCTGTTTCACAGGAATGACAGTGTTTTCGAGTTGCGAAAAAGATGAAAATGAAAACTTCTATTGTGTGAACACAATTAAAAGTTCACCGAAAAACTCATCCTTATCAAAATCTGAAATGGACGTAGTAAAATATTTATTTAATCGCAATCAATTAGATTATACAAAATATCAATTTACTCAATTTCAGAAAGATGAGTTAGGACACCACCATATCAGATGTTTTCAATTTGCAAATAATTTACTGGTATTCACAAGTGATGCTATATTTCATTTTGACAAAAACGATAACTATTATTCTTTGTCCGGTGATTTAATCAATACATTAAATTTTAATACGAAACCGTCAATGAAACAAGACGATGTTATAGAAAAGTACATTGATATAGTCCAACACGATGAAACCTTTTTAGCATATTTGGATATTCTTGTAGAAATTGCAAAAGTAGATGAAACTGTTGACGTAATTCACATTGAAGATATAATTGAAGGGTGTTTTGATGTCGAATTTGGATATTATGACTTAAATGCAAGTGTAAGTTACACGGATGAAAAATATACCAAAGCGTGGAAAATCAATTCAAACAAATATGATTATCCGTTTGCGTATATAAATGACGAAAATTCAGAAGTAATTTATTACGACAATGGGATTCGATTTTGAAAAGGCCAACACCTAACTGGCGGTTTGGCGTAATTGGGGGGGGGAGTGATTGCCCGATTTCGGTGCGTCCTTTGACCGTTGGTGGTTGTCCGAACTGTGTGCGGTTGAACCCCAACTGCGTAAAGCGGCCGAAGCGTTGTAGGCAAGCCGCGAGAGCGCCTCGAGTGAATACTGTCTCGAAAAGAGAATGCGATTTGACAACACAGTGGATAAAGACAGAAAACGATAGAGTAAAGATTAAAAGTTAAGAAATAATTTTAAAATAAACAGTTATGGTACAGTACAGTAATTTCGATAGAGCAACGGAAGTTACCGACTATTTCAGAAACGAGGCGAATTCATTTTTGGCATTGAAGCAGAATTTTAATCAAAAGTCAAATTTAAAAAACATGGCTAAATTAGTTTTATTTTTAGGGTTTTTCGGAGTGTGTGTACTGACATACGCCGAACCTCCAAAGTTATTTGTAGTCTTAAATCCCGATAATTTTAAACACTATATTGACAAGTTTAATGAGAACGACAACGAGTTGTACATTCAGCATGTACCCAATGAAAAGGCTTGGACATTTCTTACAACCAATATTCCGTTTTTCGAATGTCCTGACAAGAACATTGAAACAACCTATTATTTCCGTTGGTGGACATTTCGGAAACATATTCGACAAATACCTGACGGTTTTGTTATCACTGAGTTTCTACCTAACGTTAATTGGTCGGAAAAGTACAATACAATAGCCTGTGCTGCCGGACACCACTTCTATGAAGGAAGATGGCTGAGATCAAATGAGTTTTTGAACAGTTATGCGAAATTCTGGTTTACAGAGGGTAATCCCCGCATGTACAGTTTTTGGGCAGCCAACGCATTGTGGGAATATTATAATATAACTCTCGACTCAGTTACTTTAGATCTTTTGCCCGATTTGGTCAACAATTACAGGACATGGGAAAAAGGTTGGGTGCGTCTCGGTCATTTTATCGGAAAAAACAGCGATGGACTGTTTAGCACCTACGATGACCGCGATGGGATGGAATATCAAATCAGTGGAAGCGGAAAACGTCCAACCATCAATTCCTATATGTATGGAGATGCCGTTGCCATCGCTAAAATTGCGGAAAAAACAGGTAACAAAGACATTCAAAAAGAATTTACTCTAAAAGCCGATAGTTTAAGAAGGTTGGTTTTGGCAAGTTTTTGGGACAAAGAAGTCCATTTCTTTAAAACGCGGTCGGGAGAAAACGACCAACTTGCCGACGTGCGCGAGTTACAGGGATATACGCCTTGGTACGTTAATCTTCCGCCACAGGGAATGGGATACGATAAGGCTTGGGAGTACATCAAACGAAGCGACGTTTTTGATGCTCCCTACGGATTGACAACTGCCGATCAAAGTCATCCGAGGTTTGAAATACGTTATACAGGTCACGAATGTTTGTGGAACGGTCCCGTTTGGCCATTTTCGACATCAATAACATTGACTGCGCTTGCCAATCTATTGAACAATTACAAACAGGACATTGTCACAAAAACCGAATTCTTCAATCAGTTTGTCAAGTACAGTCGTTCGCATCAATTTGTTGACGATCATGGAAACATTTTTCCTTGGATTGACGAAAACATGAACCCATACACGGGCGACTGGATTTCGCGCACCCGACTGAAAGTGTGGGAAAACGGAACATGGTCGGAAGGCAAAGGCGGCGCTGAACGCGGAAAAGATTACAATCATTCCACCTATTGCAACAATCTTATTGCAGACTTGATAGGCATACGGGAGCAAGAAGACAAGTCGCTTGTAATTAACCCATTAGTTCCAGACAATACTTGGGACTGGTTTTGCTTAGACGGAGTTAGATACAAAGGAAAAAACATTACTGTATTGTATGATAGATTTGGAACAAAATATAACAGAGGCACCGGGTTGATGGTCTTTGTAAATGGGCTAATGAAAGCAAAAAGCGAAAAAATTGAAAGAATAAAAGTTGAATTGTGATAATAATGAAACAACTAAAAGGCCGCCCTACAACTTGCGGTTTGGCGCAACGGCGGCAGGGGTTCCCCGCGGAAAGTTTGGTCAGAAATTGAAAGTTTGTCGCTCGCGTGAAATTTAGTGGAAGCCGTCCTTCGCCAAGCGATCGAAGCGTTGGGCGCAAGCGACGGGCACGTTGTAGAGCTAATCAAGCGTATTTTGACTCTGTATAACTTGACAATGCGAAATAAAACAGTAATTTTGCAGGAAAAATAAATGAACGTTTATGAAAGTATATCATGGTGGTAATATGGCAGTTGAAACGCCAAAGGTTTTGAAAAGTAAATTTCCAAAGGACTTTGGAGAAGGTTTTTATTGCACCGAATTGGAACAGCAAGCCGCTCGTTGGGCAAGTCGCTACGACACTGCCGTTGTTTCTGTTTATGAATATACGCCCGATGAAAACTTGAAAATGCTTGTTTTTTCTGAGATGACGGAAGAGTGGCTTGATTTTATTGTTGATTGTCGTTTAGGCGGAAAGCATAATTTTGATATTGTAATTGGCTCTATGGCTAATGACCAAATTTACAACTATATATCGGATTTTATTGATGGCGTACTTACTCGTGAGCAATTTTGGGTTTTGGCAAAATTTAAACGACCTACTCACCAAATTTGTTTTTGTAATGCTAACGCATTGAAAACTTTACAATTTATTGATTATCAAAACACTAAATAATTATGACAGGTAGAGAAGATAAAAATACAAATAATTTGTTTTTCCTTTGCTCTTTGATTGAATATATCGGCAGAAAAACAAAAAATCACCGCAACGTGATTGTAAATGCAATTGGCAAAGAAGACTTGCAGCATATTTTTGATTTGGCAGATGTTTATCATAGTGAAAACATTGATAAATTGTTGTTTGAATTGACAGAAAAGCATAACATAGAAATTGGATTTTTTGACAATGTGGCAAATGCAAAATATTTAATTCCAACACATTGGGATATTGGAAAAGTTTATAAACGTTTGATTGTTGAGATTGGTAAGAAAGAAAATAAACCGTTAATTGACACTTTATCAGAAGTTTACAACTCCTGGTTATCGCGAAAGATTGAAGATTTTAATAGTAGTGTTTATTATGAAAGTCCCGAATATCTTTTTCAATCGTATTTGAAAGGCGAAATTTTATGATTAAAAATGCCTGCGCCCAATAACCAAGTTCCTGTTCCAATTCACCAGAAAATTTGCTAAAGCTATTACGACTGTCACAACAAATTCAGACTCACTCAATTACTTTGAAATGAGCCTTTGGAGAAGAAATAACGACTGGATAAATATCATTCTCTGTCGGGAAGGTAGTGCCGACCCTGATTTTGAGCGACATAAGTTTGAACCGGCATATCTCGGTTATAACGCCAGAGATGATGGAAAAATCGGAGAAATAATAGACAATGTACTTATCGATTTGAATAATCCTTTACCTAAAGATGTAGAACGGAAAGGTTATAATGAAGAGGAACACAGTGAGTTAATGGAAAAAATTAAGCCATACGAAAATGAAGTCTTTATTGACAGAATGAATCAAAAAGCAAACGCATAATATGGATACATGTACTTGATATTTAAAAGGTTTATATAGATTGGGTAAATGTTATCTGCATGGAGAAGGCGTAGAGCAAGTTTTATCCGTAGCATTGAAACAGTTGCAATCAGCGGAAGAATTATTTTTTGAATTATTGGATGAAGGCGAACCGTTTGTTGAGGAAACCTTGAAAAAAGTGAGAAAAGAAATTGATTTTGCACGGAATGAGTTATATGATTTATACCGATTGTAACAAAACAGATGATAAGGAAACGAATATGACGTATATAAAAATAAATTTCAACTCAAATGACGGACTTAAAATGACGGCTGACCTTTACGAAGTGGACAAGCCGAAAGGTTTTATCGTGCTCTGTCACCGTTCGCATTGCAACCGTGCTGAATATCGGGAAACTGCACCGCGACTTAACGAACTGGGCTATTCCTGTTTAGCCATTGACCAGCGTTCGGGAATGAAAGTGTTCGGCGAAACAAACGAAACCAAAGACAGAGCTAAAGCCAAAGGACTTCCGACAGGCTACTTGGACGCAAAACCGGACATTGAAGCCGCCATTGACTACGCTTACGAGCTTAACGGGAAAAACAAAATCATACTTTTCGGCAGTTCTTATTCGGCTTCGTTGGCTCTTTTGATTTCTACGCAGACAGACAAGGTAAAAGCGACGATTGCATTCAGTCCGGGGGAATACTTGAAAGGCGTAAACCTTGCGGGTGAAATCAAAAGCATTGACAAGCCGACTTACGTTACTTCGCCTAAAGCTGAAATCCAACAAGTAACAGACGTAATAAAAAACGTAAATCCAACATTGCTGACGCATTTCATTCCGACAGCGGACGGCTTTCACGGCTCAAAGACACTCTGGAAAGAAGTCAGCGGACACGAAACTTATTGGACATCGTTAAAACTTTTTTTAAGCAGTATTTAGAAATGGAAAAACGAAGTAACAATTTGAATTATAAACAAATAGTAGATCAACAATATGGAATTTCAAACAGAACGACTGATTTTAAGGGCGTGGCAGGACAGTGATGCCGAATCGCTTTTCAAATACGCCAAAAATCCAAATATCGGCCCCAAAGCAGGTTGGCAACCGCATACGAGCGTAGAAAACAGTCTTGAAATCATCAGGACTGTACTTTCGGCTGACAAAACGTACGCCGTTATGCTGAAAGAGACGGGCGAAGCCATTGGAAGTGTTGGAATTATGACCTTAAGAAGCGAAATTCGCAGTGCAGAAATGGCTGAAAATGAATGTGAAATCGGTTACTGGATTGGAGAGCCGTTTTGGGGACAGGGACTGATTCCCGAAGCCGTACAAGAATTACTTCGGTATGTCTTTGAAAATATGCGACTTTCTGCTGTTTGGTGCGGTTATTTTGACGGTAACGAGAAATCGAGGCGGGTACAGGAAAAATGCGGATTTGTTTATCACCACACCGAGCATAACAAACCTGTCCCGCTGTTGAATGATATTCGCACAGAACATTTTACAAGAATTACGTTTGAAGATTTGGAAAAACGCACTGCTAGTGTGCAGATGGAAATCGATAGAATGTAACACATTAAAAAAACGAAGTAAAATGACCGAAAAAGAGAAAATGCTTGCTTACGGAAATCCTTGTAAAATTATTAAGGAAATATAATAATTATATTAGAAGTATCAAGTTATTGCAGCAAGTTGTTATAAGCATTTGTCAGACATTTTCTGCAATAAAAAGTGTCATTCCGACATAGTTTCTAAAAGAAATAAAGAACAAACGGACATTTTGGCAGGATTTATCGTTTGGATTGAAAATTGCGAAAGCAAAGGTATAATTCATTTAATAAATAAAGATATGAAAGCAATAGAAATAAATCAGAAAAGCAGGAACTTAGGAAAGTTTCAAACAGTAAGACTCAGTGCAGGAAAGATTTTCCCGGCTGCATTAGTTGCGTTGTTTTTGGCAATAGGAACGGCTTCCGCCTTTGCACATTGTGATTCCTATGACGGTCCTACCATTAAAGATGCCCTTAAGGCTCTTGAAACCAACAATGTTGATTTGGTGTTAAAGTGGATTTCCGAAGAGCAGGAAGCGGACATCACGAACATTGATCCGAACATCGCGGAATCAATAATGTTTATTTACGCTTCGGACAGCCAAAATATTTAAAATTATAACAAGACATTGTTTCGTTGGGCTTTAACGGCCCAACGAAACTTTAGAACAAATTTTTGACAGAAAGCATTTCCGAAAAAATTCCCGGTAAAAAAAAACATTTTAGAACTCCATTTGCATGGATAGGGCAATACAGATAGTTTAAAAATTGTCTTCATCAGGAGGTAGAATTGAATTACAGTATAAAATTAATGATATGAAAAAAACAAAAATGACTTTTGCTATCATCTTGCTGGTCGTACTGACAGGATGTGGAAGCGGCAAACATTCAACTGATGACTTCATCACGGTAGATGTTACGGCAAGCTATCCGAAAAAGGAACTGATTCTGCAGGACTTTATGGATGTGGAATACATTCCATTGGAAACAAATGATGAATTTATTACTCAGGGTATTGTGCTTTACGTAAGTAGGAAATATATACTTACAAGAAACCAAGGAATGGATGGAGTTATTTTCATCTTTGACAGAAATGGTCAAGGCATCAGAAAAATTAATCGAAAGGGTCAAGGCCCTGAAGACTATACATTTATTAACAGCCTTGTTTTGGATGAAGACGAAGGTGAAATATTTGTCCACGACTATTCCCAAAGTAAAATCCTCGTATATGACTTGAATGGAAAATTCAGTCGAAGCCTCAAATATAATATTGATGATGATACGCTCAAATATAGCGATCTACAGAATTATGACAAGGAACATCTGATTGGTTATGATGCTACCGGAGATTTCCATGAAGCAAGACAGTTCTATCATTTGATTATATCCAAAAAGGACGGTAGCATTGTCCGAAAAATTCAAGTACCGTTTAAAGAGAAAAAAACTACAATGATACAAGGTCAAGAGGGTGAAGTCTTTTATACTGCGTTTGTCCCTTTTAACTCTATTTTTCCTTATCGTAATGAATGGATACTTTCACAACCTTCATCGGATACAATCTATCGAGTTCGTTCCGATTTCAGTACGTTTCCCATCATTGCAAGAATTCCGCCCATTCAGTCCATGAGTCCGGAAGTATTTCTTTCGCCGAAACTACTTACAGAGCGCTATTATTTTATGGTGTCGAGTGAGAAAAAAGCGGAATTTATTAATGATTTTGTCCGAATTCCACAAACTCAATTAGTGTATGACAAACAGGAAAATACCATATTTGAATATTCCGTTTACAATGATGATTTTTCAAACAGAAAACAGATAGGAATAGGGACACCCGTAAATACAGAAATTGCATTTTGGCAGAAACTGGATGCATATCAACTTGTTGAGGCTTACGGAAAAGGAGAACTGAAAGGTAGGCTGAAAGAAATTTCCGCAGGATTGGAAGAAGAAGATAATGCGGTAATTATGTTGGTAAAGTATAAACAGTAGAATGAAAGAGTACTTTAAGTTGCAATACATAATGACAATGAGGATGTTATCGGATGGCAGCCATCCTATAATAGGTTATTTTCTTGCTATACTGTATTTGTCAGTTTTTATAGGATTATCATTCTTTCTGTTTTACAAAACTGCTTTTGCACCGTATCTTTATATTCTTGTATCATTGTATTTTACGGCAAAACTAAGTGAAATCAAACGGAACGATTTCCTGAAAATCTGTTTTGGAAATAAGCGATACAGGATGGTAAGAATGCTGGAAAATCTGACGGTTGCCTTGCCGTTTGTTATTTTTCTTGTCTGCAAACAACAATTTTATCCTGTAATTATACTTATTGTACTAAATATCATAATGGCGCTGTCAAACTTCAAAACGACTCACAGTTTTACCATTCCAACACCTTTCTATAAAAAGCCCTTTGAATTTACGGTTGGTTTCAGGAATACTTTTTTCCTGTTTCCTATTGCCTACGGACTTACGGTTATTGCCGTAACAGTGGGCAATTTCAATCTTGGTATTTTCTCATTACTGCTCATTTTCCTCACGGTATTAAGTTATTACGTGAAATACGAAAATGAATATTTTGTTTGGTCATACAGTCTTTCACCGGCAAAATTTCTAATGGAAAAAATCAGCATTGCCTTTTCGTTTTCTTTCTACCTGTGTATCCCGATAGTTATTCTGTTAAGCGTTATCTTTTTTGAATATATTGGAATATTACTTTTTTCTACTCTTTTGGGATATTTGTATCTGGTAACCATAATTCTGGCAAAATATACGGCTTATCCCGATGAAATGAATTTTGCACAGGCTATACTGTTGGTTATCTGCATATTCTTTCCTCCGATGCTTATTGCAGTAATCCCCTATTTTGCCAATAAATCGGTAAGCAAACTGAAAGTCTATTTGAAATGATAAGCATACATAATTTATCGAAAAACTTCGGGGCAAAACAGGTGTTGAAAAACGTTAATATTCAATTTGATAAAGGTCGGGTTTACGGAATTGTAGGCGAGAACGGCGCTGGAAAAACGACTTTGTTCAAGTGTATTGCAGGCCTCGAAAATTATGAAGGACAAATAGTTTCGGAGGAATTCAATCCGCTGAAAAACTTTTTGGGATTATTGTTGACCGATCCGTTTTTCTTCCCAAAAATTACGGGAAAGGAATATATCCGTTTGCTTTGTAACGCCCGGAAAAAAGAGATATCCGATATTGATGAAAAGAATATTTTCGATTTGCCTCTGAATCAATATGCTTCGACTTACTCGTCTGGGATGAAAAAGAAACTGGCATTACTGGCAATTCTGATGCAGGAAAACCAATGCTTCATACTTGACGAGCCTTTCAATGGCGTTGATATTCATAGCAATATAATTATTACCGATCTTATCCGCAAACTGAAATCGCTGGGCAAAACAGTGATTATATCTTCACATATTTTTTCGACATTGAGCGACACCTGCGATGAAATATTTTTGATAAAAGAGGGCGAGATTGTCAAAAAAGTTTTACGTGAAAATTTTAACGCATTGGAACTTGAAATGAAAGAGTTTACGATTGGGAATAAAATTGAGAGATTAGAGTTGAAATGATGTCGACTAAAGATATGTTTTAAAAAAAATTTATCGTTTGTTTTGCATTTGTGAAACAGGTGTGCAAAATTAATCATATATTTGCATCGGTTTAGTCAAAAAGTTTTAATACGCTTCGGATTTTTGACAAAAAAACTGTTAGAAGCGTTCGCAAAAAATATTCAGAAATGATGGCTATAGAGAATTTTATTTATTTCAACGGAAACTGCAAGGAGGCAGTAGAATATTATGCTGAGGTTTTTGGTTTGGATAAGCCGGAGTTTATGATCGCTAAATGCGTGCCCGGCATACCCGATTTTGTCGGAACGGACGAAGACAGGGAAAAGGGACTTGTCATGTACACGAGTTTGAAGATCAAGAACAGTTTAGTGATGTTTGCCGATGCGCCCAACAACCGAAAAGTTACGTTCGGCGATAATGTCTGCCTGACCGTCAGTTGTGAAACCATTGAAGAAACAACGGAGATTTTCAACAAATTGAAGATTGATGGTCACGTATTTATTGATTTACAGGAAGTTTTCTTCACTAAATGTTTGGGGTCCTTGACGGATAAATTCGGTTTAAACTGGTTTGTCGTCTATTTCCCGCAATCCCGATAAATTTTAAACAGTCGTAAATACAACCCATAAATAAATGTTTTTAAATTTAGTAAAGCAATAGTCCGGGCGAGATAACAGATGTTTACAGTTTGGATTACGTGCAGATTACTATCTGGATTTCAACGATTCAGGTAAAATTGCAGAATGGACAATAGCGAGTAATGGGGCTGCAGGCGACATATCGGTAAAGACTTTTACAATAAACTTTAGCGTTGGATATAGATTTAGATGATTATCAATATGTTATTCTATACAAAAAGAGGAAAGTGATCGAAAGGAACAAAAAATACAGGTCGCGTATCAGCGTATTCCTTTTGGGAATTATTTTGGCGGCATTTATATCAGCTACAATACAGGTTTTCAAGGACATGATAATCCGGGATTTGTGGATATTGGGAGGAGTTTTTGCATTTATCGTCTTTCTGTTTAGCGGAACGAGGTATTACATTTCAGATGGCAGGTTGTATATAAAAATATGTATGATTCCCAGCGGGACTGTGGAAATAAAAGACATCGAATCGGTTGAACGGTCTTACAATCCACTTTCTTCACCGGCGGCTTCACTCAAGAGATTGAGTATTAGACTCGGCGGAAAATCAAAATATCCGTTTATGTTGATTTCGCCGGTGCGTGAAAAGGAATTTCTTGAGGAACTGAAGGCTATCAATCCCGATATAGATGTTAGTGTTCCTGACAAAAAGGGCAGTTGGCGCATTCAGGATTGGGACATTTAAAACAAGAAAAAACGAGATATGATATACGAAAAGCGCTTGGTAGACAAAGTCAAAGCTATAATTATAATATTTGCAATATCCTGTAATACAGCTATTAATGCACAAGAACAGGGTCACGAAGCACATGATCATGGACATGAGGCACATGAACATTCCCGTAATGAAATCGGATTGAGTTCCGGGGCGCTCTTTGCTTTTGACCACAAAGAATGGGGTGGAAGCGTTCATATTCACTATTTTAGGACTTTATCACCTCAAAGCAAATGGTCGTTGGGCGGCAGTCTTGAACAGGCTTGGGTGGATGGAAGTCATTTCAATATAAGCGTAGGGGGTAAATATCAGATATTCAATCGTATGAGTATTGCAATCCTTCCCGGCCTGACTTTTATTTCACATAAAGACGAGGTGACGCAAGACCTAAGCAATCAAGCAAAAGGCTTGTTATCAATTCATTCCGAACTGATTTATGACTTATTTTATTGGGAAGATTTTCATTTGGGCGCTGCCATCGATTATTCTTGGGAAAAAAACGATTCGCATTCGATGCTTGGTATTCATGCTGCATATTCTTTTTAACAACATGTCAATATGCAGTTTAGTCGGTTTTTTGTTTATAATTTGACAATCTTGCTATGGCATTGTGGGAATTTAAAAAAAAAATTAATGATTAAAGAACAACAAATATTTCAAGTAGATGCCTTTACGGATATACCGTTTAAAGGTAATCCGGCCGGTGTGATGATTGTTACGGAAGAAATTTCTTCGGATTGGATGCAAAATATTGCAATGGAAATGAATTTGTCCGAAACTGCTTTTGTTTTTCCAAGGGAGAATGACTTTCAAATTCGTTATTTCACTCCGGCACAAGAAGTTCCTCTTTGCGGACACGCAACGTTGGCAAGTGCTCACATTATTTACGAACTCGGCTTAAAAGCAGCAAACGAAACAATAAAATTTAGAGCAAAAGATGATAATTTAACAATAAGAAAAGAAAATGATTGGATCGTTATGAATTTTCCTAAATATCAGATATATAAAATGGAAATACATAATAAATATAAGGATTTAGTTGGGTTTGACCCGATCGAAATGTATTCGAGCAAATATGGTTGGATAATTGCGGTAGCTGAAAAAGAGAGCGATATTGTAAGTTTCAAACCCGATTTTGCAATGCTGGTAGAAAATGGATTAGGACATTTAATGATCACTTCAAAGTGTACTTCAAACCGGGCTGACTTTGTAGTCAGATGTTTTGCTCCAATAGCAGGGATCAATGAAGACCCCGTGACAGGTTCTGCACATTGCGCACTTACACCTTTGTGGGTTGAAAAACTTGGAAAAATAGAGTTGGATTCTTTACAGTTGTCGGGCAGAACTGGACGATTAAAAGTAAGATTGATTGGTGACAGAGTTGAAATTAAAGGAAAAGCATTGACAATATTCGATGCAAAAATTAAGATTCATGAATGATACAAAACAGATACGAAAATAAATATATTTAAAATAATCTTTATAACAATAAAATAATGAATAACAAAATTAACATCTTTACATTAGTTTCTGCAATTATATTATTTGCGGCTTGCCAAAGCAACCCTAAAAGCAGTGACAGCAACAATCAACAACATGTATCGGTTGAGAATCAACAAAAAACCGATATTATTTTTAGTATTGCCAAAAATTATTTCGTAAAAAATACGGTGAATATTTTAGACAATCCTAAAATTGAAACTTCAGAAAAATTCAATGATATTTTCGGCATGGCTACGACAATGGGCAATGAGGGTAAACCAACTGAAATAGACTTTACAAAACAATATGTAATAGCAGTGATTTTGCCCGAAACAGATTTGCAAACAACCGTAGAACCTGTTAGTTTACAAAAGAATGAAGCAGGCGAAATCATCTTGACATATAAATCCATGGTTGGTCAAAAACAGTCTTTTACTACAAGACCTAACTTTGCCATTATTGTTGACAAGACTGAAAACGGAAGGATAACGTTGAACGAAATAAAATAATATTTATTTTAAAACATTCAAATAAAAAGAAATTTTAAATGAAAAGAAAAGATAAAAATAGTTTTACGAGAGCTTCATTCTGTTTCAAAAAATGGACAAACAAGTCGTATGCCGTATTCAACAGCTTGCGCAGATGCTGGAAAATTGGTGTATTGTTTGCCGGTTATTCCATGCTTGTCCTGCCGTTCGTCAGTTTTGCTCAAACAGACAGTACGCAAATCAAGAAAATTGAAATGGATGAAATTCAAGTAAATGCCGATGCTTTACCGGACTTGTTTGCTCCTGTGGGACGGACTATTACGCAGATACTCAGGACGGATATTGAACAGGCGGCGGCGCAAAGCCCGATCGACTTGTTAAAATCTATTCCAAACGTTGACTTGAGGCAGCGTGGAGCACTTGGCGCTCAAGCCGACATTTCGATTCGAGGAGCATCATTCGACCAAACGCTTGTATTGCTTAACGGAATGAATATCAGCGATCCGCAAACAGGACACTACTCTCTAAACCTGCCTATCGACCTCGAAGCAGTAGACAAAATCGAAATACTTGAAGGAGCCGCAGCACGGATTTTCGGCAACAATGCGTTGGGAGGCGCCGTAAATTTTATCACCGGGACAAAACAGGAAAACAACTTAAAAGCCTCTCTTTCAGGCGGACAGTATGGTTTCTACAAAGCCTCTCTTTCAGGCACGGCTCATAGCAGACACACGACACATTATTTAGCTGTATCTCAAACAGCATCAGATGGATACAGACACAATACCGACTTCAACAGCCTAAATATTTTTACGCAAAATAAATGGAATAACAACATTTTTCCGCTTAACCTGCAAATTGGATATGTACAGCGGGACTTCGGTGCAAACAGTTTCTACGGTGCAAGATATCCCGATCAGTATGAGTTGCTTAACACGTTTTTTGCGGCGTTGAAAGGCGAATTGAAAGTTGGAAAGTTCAATGTATCACCGGCTTTATACTGGCGACGCAATTACGACGAGTATATCCTGATGCGCAATAATCCGGATGCATATCACAACTTTCACTACACTGATGCACGCGGTGCTGATCTATCAGCCTCGTATTCAAGCCGTTTCGGAAAGACCGTAGCCGGTTTTATTGTACGTAACGAGCAAATATACAGCAATAACTTGGGAAATCCGATGGAAACGCCCCGCAAAGTCCCGGGACAAACGGACAAATGGTATGATAAAACAGATAAACGCACAAATATCAGCGTTTTCGCAGAACAAAACATTTATATCGGAAATTGGAGCGCTTCGGTTGGCTTACTCGCAAACCGTAACAATTACACGGGCAGCAAAGTCAATATTTACCCGGGTATTGACCTGGCTTTCAGACCAAACAACGTTGTTAAAATATACGCATCGGCAAATCGGGCCATGCGTTTGCCTACCTTCACCGATCTTTATTATCAAAGTCCCATACACATTAGCAATCAAGACCTTAAGCCGGAGCGTAGCTCGGAATATGAGTTGGGCACAAAAATCACGACCGGCAATTGGCAGTTTAACGCCAACTATTTCAATCGCAATATCTCCGATGCAATTGACTGGATATGGCTTGAAGATGAACAAAAATGGCATACCATGAATTTCACAAATCTACATTTACACGGCCTTTCGGCAGGAGGACGCATGGACGTAGAAGATAATTTTATAATACAATCGTTTTCAGTATATTATACATACATGAACAGCAATAAGTCTGCGAATCAATACATATCTTATTATGTAATGGATTACCTGCGTCACAAACTTGATGTTGGCCTTACGCACCGCATCGTCGAAAAAATAAATGCACATTGGCAAATCGGCTGGAAATACCGTAACGGTAACTACCTGTACTACAACGTCGACAACGGATCGGAAACCGAAAAGCCATACGAACCATTCTGGCAAATCGACCTCCGCCTCTATCGCCAAACTAAACTTTTGAATATATTTTTAGAAGCATCCAACCTTGGCAACAAGACTTATCAAGACATTGGTAATGTGATACTTCCGGGCAGATGGTTAAGGGCAGGCATCACAGTGACGCTGTCAGGGAAAAAATGATAGATGCAATGAAGATTTTCAGGCCGGAGGATGCCTTTAAAATTTCAACTGACAAATGAATTTGGTTATTTCAAAAAGAAAGTGTAATTTTGCATTTCGATTTAATATAACCGATAAAAAAACGGTTTTAAAATATAGAAACAATGACTCAAAATGATTTTCTAAAATATCTTGAAGAAGAAGAAATTTCAATTTTTGAAATTCAAAATCTAAAAAATATACTTGATTTTGACAATCGAAGAATCAATGAAATTGTCGAAAATCTTGTCGTTAATGGTTTTTTATCCCGTATTGAACGTGGAAAATATTGTCGCACCAACTTCAGGGATGAAAATGTAATTGGGACCTTTCTTGCCAAAGAAAGTGCCGTTGCATATTGGTCGGCATTGAATTTACACGGGCTTACGGATCAATTTCCTAACAAAATTTTTATTCAAACCACGCAACTCAAAAATGAGGTTGAATTTACAGGAACAACCTATCAATTCGTTAAAATTCAAGTTAATAAAAGAACAGGAGTTGTTTTTAACGGTTACGGAAATCACAAATATCCAATTACAGACATTGAAAAAACCATTGTCGATTGTTTCGATTTACCACAATACAGTGGTGGTTTTGCGGAGTTGGT
Source organism: Tannerella sp. (assembly GCA_031277235.1). Lineage (GTDB taxonomy): Bacteria > Bacteroidota > Bacteroidia > Bacteroidales > Tannerellaceae > Tannerella. The sequence continues at coordinate 8,212 of JAITMT010000068.1, read as the reverse complement.
TCGTGCTTTTCACAACACAAAATGTAACGCTATAAAGTTAATTGATTATTGCAATGCGGTTAATAATATTGCTGTTATCAAGCGACTTGGATTTTTGGCAGAACTCTTTGAGAAGAAAAACTTAAACAGCTTTGTGAAATTTGCGAAATCAAAAGTAAATCGCAGTTACAATTTGTTTGACACTTTCGGTGAAAACACGGGCAAGTCAATCAATGATTGGCATTTGAGATTGAATTTGTCGAAAGAAAACATTTTCGGAATTGTACAAAATCAGTATTGACATGATAAGCAAGAACGAAATAAACAGATTGGCAAAAGAACAAAAAGTCCGCACTACAACAATTGACAAAGATTGGGTTTTGGGTCATTTCATTGACGCAATTTATACAATACCCGAATGTCGTAATAACCTAATTTTCAAGGGTGGAACATGTTTGAAAAAATGCCGTTTTCCCGATTACAGATTTTCTGAAGATATTGATTTTACATCCACAAATGAAAATTTTGTGTTTGATATGAAAACATTAAAAAAGATTATCGAGTTGGTTGGTTCGAGAACTGAAATGCTGTTACATATTCAATCGCTTGAAAATATACAATTTAATAATAAAATTACCGGCTATCGTGCCAAAATAAAGTTTTGGGGGTCAGACCACAGCAAAAATCAACAACCGACAGAGCCAAATCGTTGGCAAACAAGTATAAAAATTGAAATTATTTATTATGAAAAAATGATTTTTGCGCCCGAAATTTCAAATATTTATCATAATTACAGCGATAAACTGACCGAAAATGCACAAAATATTCCAATATACAGCATTAGCGAAGTTCTTGCCGAAAAAATCAGATCATTAATTCAGCGTTCTTACACTGCACCAAGAGATTATTTCGACATTTGGTATTTGAGTAAAAATATTGAAAATATTGATTGGCAAGAAGTTGTAAATGGATTTTACAGAAAAGCAGCATATAAAAATCTCCAATTTTCGGGAGTGGAACAATTAATCAATGAAAACAACGATAAAATACTAAAATCTGCATGGAAAAACAGTTTGGAACATCAAATTGAAAGCGGTAAACTTCCTGAGTATGAAATGGTAAGAGATGATTTGAAAGTCTTGATGGAGAAAATATTTCAAGGCTGACCAAAAAAACTCATTATGACAATGTGCAGTTTGGTACATACTGAAAGAGAGTGTAACGGAAGGACGTGGACAATAAAGAAGCAGTTAAAACGTTAGAGTAGAAAATTATAACAGCTTTGCACGACACAAATAAAGAAATATAAAATGAAAATTTTCAGGCTTTTGCGAAAAAATATCTCGCTACGAACGGTTAATTTGCTGGGATTATCCATCATGTTTGCCTGTTTGCTGCTTTCGGCCGGTTACGTCAAGCGTGAATTGAGCTACGACCGTCATCACTCCAATGCCGACCGCATCGTGCGCGTGACGTTGCAATCCGACGGCAATCCTGTCGACGGGCGAATTTATGGAAACGCTCTCGACGCCGTATGGCAACAACTGCCAGAAATAGAACGGACGGTTAAAATGCGCAATGTGCCTGCTGCTGTGCTGATTAACAAGGGAGAGCAGCATATAGTCAACGATTTTTACATGGTAAATAGCGATTTCCTTCACGTATTTGACCTCCCTCTGTTGCAGGGTGACAAAAATGATGCGCTGCAAAGAAAAGGGCAGGCGTTGATAAGCGAAAGTTTTGCACGTCAACTGTTTGGTGACCTGAGTTTTGAAGCGATTCAGACTTCGGAAATTACCATTGAAAGCAGATGGATCAATGAGACCGTTTTTATTTCGGGTATATTTAAGGATATTCCGGAAACGTCACATTTTCAATCCGATATATTAGTTTATCTCCCCGACGGCGAGGAAGTGTATGCATATACCTATTTACTGTTGAAGCATCAGACGGATACTAAAAAATTGGCACAAAAAATTACCGGTCTTATCGCAGAAAAAGCGTTGTTTGAATCCTCAAAAACAAACGCTCAACTGATGCCGCTTGCTGATATTCATCTTAACAGCCACAACCTTAGGGAGATGAGCGTCAACGGCAACATTCACTATATTTATTTAGTTATTGGCGCCAACGTGCTGTTATTGATTGTTGTGCTGTTCAATCTGTGGTTGAACGCGAGCCTGATTTTTTCCCATAACCGGCGTTATTATCAAATCTTGCGATTGCATGGAGCGCCGACATCGGCCGTGTTCAAGGATGAAGCGTTGATGGCATTACTGCTTGGATTTATTTCGGTAACAGTTGGTATATCAGCAGCTTATGTCATATCATCGTCAGGGCAAATGCCTGTGCAAATTCCATTCTTTGAGACAGTTGTGCTCTGTCCGGCGTTTTTATTGACGGTTATTGCCGTATCGCTGCTGCCTGCGCTGAAAGGCATTTCCACTACATTGTTTATAAATACCGCAACAGACTGGAAACCAGTCAGATTCTCCTATTCAAATGTCAAATGGATGCTGACGGCACAATATGCCGTGGTGATGATTGTGATCATTCTCGCATTTGGCATCAACAAACAGATGAATCTGGTAAAAGATACGCAAGTAGGTGGAAATGACCGTAATATGCTTGTGCTGACCGAACAGCCCGAACAGGTGCAGGCGAAATATGAATTGCTGAAAACGGAATTGCTGAAACATGCTGAGATTGAAGCCGTAACCTCATCGTTTCAATTGCCCGGCGACGCCATACGCGACGGTACACGTGTAAGAAAAGAAGAAGATACAGACTGGCAATGGCTGCCCATCATGATTGCCGGAGAGGATTTTCTTCCGTTTTTCGGGATCAGGACAATTGCAGGTCATGGATTTTCGCCTCAAAAGTATGATTATCAGACCGAAGAAACCATGCTTATGGATTATCTTGATAGCCGCAAATACTCGGAACATATTGAAGAATATGTCATTAACCGGAAAGCGCTTGCCACGCTTGGATTCGATACTCCAGAAGAAGCCGTCGGCGAAATGCTACGGATTGAGCATGGGACGATTGACTATTTCCGCCGCGGCATTATTGTGGGCGTCACAGACGATTTCAATTATACGGGGCTTTTCGAAGAAACCACCCCGTTGCTCATGATGCAACGTCGTTGGTTTCAGGGGAATATGATGGTACGGCTCGCTCCGGACCGTTTTCAGCAGGCACGCGCCGTCTTTGAAAACGTCTGGAATGAGGTGAATCCAGATTATCCTGCCGACTATCTTTTTATGAATGATGTGTTCGGCCGGATGTATCGCAACGAGCTGAATGCTCAACAGTTAGTATATATTTTTTCGCTGCTGTGCTTTTTGATTGCCGATTTGGGACTGATTGTTTTTATGGCGTTTATCATACTTCGGCGGACGAAAGAAATCGGCATACGGAAAGTCTACGGAGCGAGTGTTGTAGACATCCTGCGAATGCTCAACATGGATTTTATCCGGTACATGGGGCCGGCTTTTGCGATTGCCGCTCCCGTTGCCCTGTTTGTCATGCACCGTTGGCTGGAACGGTTTGCCTACCGTACATCGCTGGACTGGTGGATATTTGCCCTGGCGGCATTTGTCGTTTTACTTGTGTCGGTCGTTTCAGTGTCGTTGCAAAGTTGGCGTGCTGCCACGCGAAATCCGGTGGAAACTATTAATAGAACGTGAATATGCTCTCAATTTAAAAGCGAAATGAAATATAATCCAAATATCCACCATCGCCGCAGCATTCGCCTGAAAGGATATGATTATTCACTTGCAGGTTTGTATTTTATAACGATTTGTGTAAACGCCGGGGAGGACAAGCATGTTCGCCCCAATTTATTCGGAAAAATTTCCGACGGTAAAATGATATTGAACGATGCAGGAAGAATGGTCGAAAAATGGTGTACGGAAATATCACATAAATTTTCGGATATTATAATAGATGCGTATGTCATCATGCCCAATCATTATCACGCAATTATCATCAATAACGGTGCACCCGTAGGGGCAGACCTGCGTGTCTGCCCTGATGATTTCAGCGAACATGGTAGCGGGAATGTTTTGGGCGAACCAGATGGGGGCGTTTTGGGCGGACGTGATGATGGGGATGTTTTGGGCGAACACATAGGTTCGCCCCTACGGGCGGTTATACAATGGTTTAAAACGATGACAACCAATGAATACATTCGGGGGGTAAAAACATTTGGGTGGCAAACGTTCAACAAAAAATTATGGCAACGCAATTATTGGGAACACATTATCCGTAATGAACAAGCGTATAACCATATTGCCAATTATATTCTAAACAATCCAATGAACTGGGGAAACGATCATTTTTATCAAGAATATCATTAATAATTAACATCATGGAATTTTATTCCTCAATATTCTCAATAACTTCCGAAATTCTAAAGTTTGCTTACGGAATTAAGGCAGACTTGGAACGTAATAGAAGATACTGATATATTTACCTGTGTAAAATTGTCCATTCGCAGAAAAAAAACGCTATCTTTGCCTTCAAAAAAGAATGAATTTTTATTAGAATAGAAAACAGTAAACCGGATGATATTCAGGAGATTTTCAGATTGTATGAATGTGCAAGAGGATTTCAAAAAATCAAGGGAGCCGTGCTTTGGCCGCAGTTTGACAAAGCGCTGATTGAAAGGGAGATTGCCGAAAAGCGACAATGGAAATTGATGATTGACGGGCAGATGGCCTGCGTTTGGGCGACAACATTCGACGACCCTCAGATTTGGGAAGAACGAAACAACGACCCGGCTGTTTATATCCACAGAATTGCCACCAATCCTGATTTCAGGGGGCAATATTTTGTGGATGAACTTGTTGTATGGGCAAAAATTTATGCGCTCAAGAATGAAAAGAAATTTATCCGGATGGATACGGTTGGCGAAAACAAAGGGCTTATCGACTATTATCAAAAATCCGGTTTTGATTTTTTAGGACTTGCAAAACTTAGACAAACAGAAGGATTACTGGCACATTATCAAAATGCAACCGTATGTCTGTTTGAAATTTCTTTATAACAAATAATAACGTAATGATAATAGGACATAACAGCGAATTAATCAATTGGAACGACTTCTCGAAAATTGAAATACGGGTAGGAACGGTTTTGAGCGCTGAAATATTTAAGGAAGCAAGGCAGCCCGCGTACAAAATCTCGATTGACTTTGGTCATTTGGGAGTCAGGAAAACATCCGCACAAATCACTAAACTGTATTTACCCGAAGAACTTATTGGTAAACAGGTGATTGCGGTCGTAAACTTTCCGCCCAAACAAATCGCCAACATTCAAAGTGAATGCCTCGTTTTAGGAGCCGTAAACGATGACGAAGTAACTCTGCTGACAACAGACAAACCGGTAGAAAACGGATTGAAAATCGGATGAATATTTACGGGAAAATAAGAAAAACATGCTTGATTTGACTATTCAATAAATTCAAAACGAATGGGTTACGTAAGTTTAGACGAAAGAATTGATAATGCCGGTCACAAAGACTTATTGATGTAAAAAATATTTATAAACAGATTTTTTAAGAAATAAAAATGATGGAAACAATTGCAAACAAATGGCACGCACTTGATGTCGACGAAGCTGTCAAATTACTGGATGCCAATACTATCGAAGGCCTGACCGAAAGCGAAGCCGCCAATCGCCTCCGGACTTTCGGGAAAAATCTGTTGCCCGAAAAAAGAAAAGAGGGAAATTTTATCAAATTCCTGAAACATTTCAACGACATACTGATTTATGTCCTTTTTGCGGCGGCTGTGATTACCTTTTTTCTGCATCATTACATTGATACTGTTGTCATTGTGATTGTAGCCATCATCAATGCCTCCATCGGTTTTTTTCAGGAAAACAAGGCGGAAAAGGCGCTGGAGGACATCAAAAAACTGCTTTCGCTGAAGGCGCAGGTCATTCGCGACGGGAAGCGACTGGAGATTGACGCATCGGAATTGACCGTCGGCGATGTCGTGTTGCTAAGTCCGGGCGATAAAATCCCGGCCGATTTGAGGCTTGTAAGGACTGACAATCTGAGGATTGAAGAATCACCCCTCACCGGTGAATCGGCACCTACGGAGAAGCAACCGGACATTTTGCCCGAAGATACCATGCTCGGCGACCGCATCAACATGGCATTTTCGAGTACGACCGTTAGCGCCGGAACGGGGATGGGAGTGGTCGTGGGAGTGGGTGAAAGCACGGAAATCGGGCGAATCAATCAAATGATGTCCGACGTAAAAGAATTGACGACGCCTCTGTTGAAGCAGACTGCCCAGTTCGGGAAAATGGTTTCCGTTGTTATTCTCGGTGGCGCGGCACTTATCTTCCTTTTCGGATATTTTTTCCGTAATTATGAGACACATGCGCTGCTGATGTCGGTCATCGGACTGGCGATTGCAGCCATTCCAGAAGGATTGCCGGCGATTCTTTCCATCATCCTGGCCATCGGCGTGCAGAATATGGCGAAGCGAAACAGCATCGTCCGCACCTTGCCTTCGGTCGAGACGCTCGGCTCCGTTTCGGTGATTTGCTCGGACAAAACCGGAACGCTGACCAAAAACGAGATGACCGTTAAAACGCTGGAAACAAGGGATGGAGAATATTTCGTAACAGGAACAGGCTACGCGCCCGAAGGAAATATCCACACGAACTGCCGCAAAGCCGACTGCAAAAACGAAGCCGAAATGCTCGAATGCTGTCCAAAAGTCGACTATGCTCAAGAGCCTGTGTTGAAAGAACTTATCGAATGTTTCACCGTCTGTAACGAAGCCTCGCTACGCCGCGACGCCGACGGACTGTGGACGATAACCGGCGACCCGACCGAAGGCGCCCTGATTACCCTGTTTCACAAAGCCGACATAGACCACACGCCATTGGACAGAATTGCCACTATTCCATTCGATTCGGCCTATAAATACATGGCTACACTGGTCGAAAAAGGCGACCACAACATTATTTATATTAAAGGCGCGCCCGATAAACTGATGGAAATGGCCGAGTTTGAAAAGACGGAAACAGGTGAAGAATCTTTCGTCAAAGAACACTGGGACAGGCAAATATCCGAAATCGCCCTTCGCGGACAGCGCACCATCGGAGCTGCCTATAAAATCGTGGACAAAAGCGTCAAAACACTTGACCACAGCGATATACAGACCGGAATCGTATTCCTCGGTCTCTCCGGCATCATCGACCCTCCCCGCGAGGAAGTGATCCTTGCCATCAGCAAATGCAAGGAAGCCGGCATAACAGTCAAAATGATTACAGGCGACCATGTCGACACGGCACGTACCATCGCAAGGGAACTCGGAATCGGCGACGGCAGCAAAGCCCTGCAAGGCAAGGACTTGGAGCAGATGACGGACGAAGAAATGGAAAAAGCGGTGATGGACTACGATGTCTTTGCCCGCACCAGTCCCGAACATAAACTACGGTTGGTCAGAGCTTTGCAAGCCAAAGGCATCATCTGCGCCATGGCGGGCGACGGCGTCAACGATGCGCCCGCCTTGAAAAAGGCCGACGTCGGCATCGCCATGGGCATCAAAGGAACGGAAGTCACCAAAGACGCTGCCGAAATCGTGCTGGCCGATGATAATTTCAGTACCATCGTAGCCGCCGTGGAAGAAGGGCGCAGGGTCTATGACAACCTGAAAAAGACCATTTTATTTATACTCCCGACGAACGGTGCGGAAGCGTTTCTTATCATCGCAAGTATCCTGTTCGGCACGATGCTGCCGCTTACGCCGGTACAAATCCTCTGGGTCAACATGGTCACCTCCATCACCATTTCGCTGGCATTGGCATTCGAACGTCTTGAACCCGGCGCCATGAAACGCCCCCCGCGCTCACCAAAAACGCCCCTGCTGAGCGGTTATTTTATCTGGCGCATCCTGTTTGTATCCGTCCTGATCGGCGGCTGGACGCTCGTAATGAACGTATACCTGCTGAAAAACGGCTTCGGCGAAGATTTCGTTCAAAGTATCACGCTGCAAACCATCGTCATAGCCCAAATGTTCCACCTCTTCAACAGTCGCAGTATCCGTGGCAACGCCTTTAAGCAAAACTGGTTCAGCAACAAGGCCGTATGGGTAGTCTGCGGTCTATTGATCGTGTTGCAGGGCGCCCTCACCTACCTGCCGTTTATGAACGCAGCCTTCGGCACCATCCCGCTGCAATTCGCAGACTGGAAATACCCGTTCAT
>JAITMT010000048.1 GCA_031277235.1 Tannerella sp. | reverse complement strand
AAAGTAAATATTACGATTAAGGATTTGCGGCTCTACGATGTGCTGATTTACGAAACGACTGTCAATAGCGAGTTTCAGGAAAAAGATTTTATCAGAAGGGAATTTTTCAGGTATGTTTTCGTAACTCCCGATAATTACTGGGCTTACGGGTATTATGAATTTAAAGTGATTAACAACGGCATAAAACCCATCGCCTACAAGGAGAATTTTTTCAGGGACGGGCAGGGCGCTCTGATCAATCAGGATCAAAAAGTTTTGCAACCCGGCGCCGAATTTCTGTTTCTCCAAAAGGATTATTTGAATCCGGTAGATCAGAACCGGGAAATTTATCCGTTTGTCGATTTTGTTACGGAAAGCAACTGGACGGAACTGTCGAATTATATTTCCGCTATCTATCAGGATATTATCGCCAAACAGGCGTTTTCGGAATTTGCTCCGGAACTGAAAAAAACATTAGACGACATCGACAACAAGGAACGGCAGATTGCGTATGCAATTGAATATGTGCAGAATAACATCAAATATATCTATGACGCCGAAGCGATGCACGGACATAAACCGCAGGAAGCGGCTATCACTTACACCAACAAACAGGGCGACTGCAAGGCAAAATGTATTCTGTTGAAAGTCATTCTGGATTATTTGAACGTGAAATCCGACATTATTTTGGTCAACTACGGAACCGATTTTTACCACCGGTATTATCTTCCGTCGCTGCTTTCATTCAATCATGTCGTGCTGAAAATCAACCATAACGGGAATGATTATTTTGTGGATGCAACGTCCACCGATGAATACGGATTTTTGGAAAATCGCGGTTTCATCTCTTTCTGCCACTATCTGGAAATAAATCCGGACAAGGCGCTCGAAAAGAGAGGCAGTTTTCGGTATCCCCAATTCTGTGTTGAAGAAAAGGTTACTTTTTCCGTTCAAAAAGAAGTGGGCGAACTGAATTTGCAAACCGTTTTCCGGCATGAACGCGCCAATAATATTCGCAGATATTTCAAAAATACCAATAAACAGCAAATTATTGACAACTGGTTGAACATGTTTGCCGACAGCCTGTCATACAGTCGCGACAGACACGACCAGGATTTGCGTACCGTATTTGAAAATGTGGAACTTAACCTTACTGAAGATAACAAGGAATTGAACGAGGTTACCGTGAAATTTTCCGCTAAAGTCAATCATCCTTATTTCGTTGATAAGAATAAAAACAATCGGCGGTTCCTGATGTTTTTTGACTACGATATGGTAAATCGGGACGTTCAAACGTATAATCAACAGCAGGATTTCACCTATTGGCATTATCTCCAAAGCGACAAGCGCGAGATTCATTTAAGTACTGATTTAAAGATCGATACGCGGGAAAAATATACGGTTCAGGAGTGCGACATCAACAATCCTTATTTTACGCACAAGGTGAAAAAAGAGATTACAAAACATTCGGGCAGCGCTTTTATCGAGTATAATCCGGTGGCAAATATCGAGGTGCCGCAGCAGGATATTCCCCGCTTAAAGGCTGATTATTCAATCGTTGCCGACAGCAATTACGGCATAGGAATCGATATTATCGAACCCGGATTTTTGAATGAGTTGGCGTTTTCCATCAAACGGCTTGTCGGGAATTGACCGGATTTTAGAACAAAGTTACATCTCTCTCCGCAAACGAGCGATCGGAATTTCAAGCTGTTCGCGGTATTTGGCGACCGTCCGCCGCGCCGTCATAAAACCTTTGGCTTTCAGCATGGCAGTCAGTTCGTCGTCGGTGAGCGGTTTCTGCTTGTTTTCGCCGGCTACTTCGTGTTCGATGATTTGCTTGATTTTGCGGGTCGAAATGACTTCGCCGCTTTGCGTCTGCGCCGATTCGGAGAAGAAAAATTTCAACGGATAGACGCCGAAATTCGTTTGCACATATTTGCTGTTGCTGACGCGCGAAATGGTGGCAATGTCAAGCCCCGTGCGCTCGGCGACGTCTTTCAGAATCATCGGACGCAGACGGCTCTCGTCGCCGGTGAGGAAAAAATCCTGCTGCATGTTGATGATGGTTTCCATGGTGTGTCGCAGGGTATTCTGACGCTGTTTGATGGCTTCGATAAATCCCTGCGCCGAGTCAATTTTCTGTTTTACGAACAGAACGGCGTCGCGCATATCGGCGTTTTGGTTCGCCTTGTTGCCGGTGTAATCTTTCAGCCAATCAACATATTCGCGATTGATGCGTAAGTCGGGAACGCCCCGATTGTTGAGTGTCAGCGAAATCATGCCGTTATGCGTTTCCACGATAAAATCGGGTGTAATGCGGTTTTTCATCGCAGAAACGGCGTCGTCCCAACTGCTGCCGGGTTTGGGATTGAGCGACGTGATTTCATGGATGATTGTTTTCATCTGTTCTTCGCTGATTTTCAGATCTTTTCTGATCCTTTCAAAATGTCTTTTCGTGAATTTATCGAAATATTCCGACAGAATTTTCTTCGCAAAAGCGATTTCTTTGGAAGGTTTGCGCTTTTTCAACTGAATCATCAAACATTCCTGCAAATTGCAGGCGGCAATGCCGGGAGGATCGAAATCCTGAATGACGGTAAGAATTTTTTGCAGTTCCTTAACCGACACATTTTCAGCATATTGAAAAGCAATATC
>JAITMT010000350.1 GCA_031277235.1 Tannerella sp. | reverse complement strand
TAATTATTCCTATCTTTGCACCCGAAAATTTCAATCGGGATGTAGCACAGTTGGCTAGCGCGCCACGTTCGGGACGTGGAGGTCGGACGTTCGAGTCGTCTCATCCCGACTGTTTTTTTTATATCTCGTTTAATTTCACGATATTATCGTATTCACCAACAAGCCATACAATGTCGTCGCACATAAATTCAAAATCGAGTGCAGGGTCTTGCTTGGAATATTCACCGCGCTCGATGCCAACGACTAAGCAGTTATATTCCGTTTGGATTCCGGAATTTCGTATTGTTTTGCCTATCAGGGAAGAGCCTTCGCTGATTTGAATCTGGCCGATTTTCACTTCCGGGGGCTGCGTCTGTTTCTGCGCATCATACTTTTTTTTGTTTGCGTCCAGGCGCTGCTGAAACATTTCCATTTGGCGGTCTGTGCCCAGCACCACGATCCTGTCGTAGGGATAGAGGTAATCGTTGCCGTTGGGAATGTTAATTTTTCGCTCGCCGCGTACGATTCTGACGATATTAATGCCGTATATCTGTCTGAAATTAAATTCTTTAAGTGTTTTTCCGATACTCAAAAAGTGCGGCTCGATCGTAAATTCGGATAAATGGAGGTCGCGTTCCATGGCATGGTCGACGAAGCCTTTAGACATCAGCGCTTTGGACTCCCTGAATTTTTCTTTTTCGTCCAAATTGTCCCGGAATCGCTTTTCAATGGCTATGGACGTTATTTTCAGGTTTTTAGATAGGGTCATCAAGATGATGGCAATGATGGCTATTGCTCCTCCTATGACAATATTTGTGTGGAATAGATTGTAAAGCAGATACATAATCAATCCCATACACATTATAACCCTGATCAAAACGGTAAAAACGAGAGGCGCCCGGTAACTATTATTTTCCTCCCAAAGCGTAACAAACTCAACCGAACGTAATTTCTTGATAATCAAGGCGCGCATAAAAGGCGAAATGATGAGAATAGTAACGACAGCAATGACCAGATCTCCCTTTATCCCGGGCAAAACAGTTTGAATCAGCGGGTTGGCGTATCGCAGGGCAAAATGCACAATAACCATGCAGATGCTATAATAAATAAGTGTGATCTGTGTTATTTTTGTCAGCAGTTTTTTCCAGAGGTTTTCCTGATTGACGGGATGCGCCCCCGAGGTGGTTTTGTTGAGCAGGTATTGCCATTTGACAGGCAGGTTGCGTTCTAAAAAGTTGGTGATGGGAGGGGCAAGTTTGATAATATAAGGTGTTGTAAATATGGTGATTATTGAAGTTGTTACGATGATTTGATAAAGTGATGCCGGAATGACTTTCAGCGCCATTCCCAGTGCGCCGATGATATAGGAAAATTCGCCGATTTGAGACAGGGAGAAACCGGCTGAAATGGCTGTTTTCAAGTTTTGACCGGCCAGCAGCAGGCCTCCGGTGGCAAACGTCATCTGCCCGAATATGACTACCAAGCTGATTATCAGGACAGGAAGCAGATGCTCATTCAAGGTCGTGACTTGCACCATCATCCCGACCGAAACAAAAAAGATGGCGCCGAAGAAATTTTTGATGGGAAGCGTCAACTGTTCAATTCTTTCGGAATCAATCGTTTCTGACAGAATGGAACCCATGATGAAAGCGCCGAGAGCCGCCGAAAAGCCGGCTTTAGTGGCTAAAATGACCATTCCCAGACACAACGTCAGCGAAAAAATCAGGAGTGTTTCGTCGTTAAGCAACGATTTCATTTTGCGTAAAAAGGTGGGAATCAGATATGTCCCAAGAATGATCCAGAACAGCAGGAACATCACTAACTTTGCCAGACTGACCAGCATATCCGCACCCTCAAACCTGTGACTGACCGCGAACGTCGAAAGAAGAACCATCAACAACACCGCAACAACATCTTCCAGGATCAGAATCCCCATCACAATGCTCGCAAAACTTTTGTTTTTCAGTTTCAAATCGTCATATACCTTACTGATTATCATGGTAGAAGACATGCTGATCATCGCTCCGAGAAACAGACTGCGCATCGGCAGCCAGCCAAAAAAGACTCCCGTCAGAAAACCAAGTCCGATCATGCAGATGACGAGAAAAAGCGTAGCAACGATGGCCGTCGAGCCCACTTTCATTAACTTCTTGAAACTGAACTCCAAACCCAGTCCGAACAGCAGAAAGATAATTCCTATCTGCGACCAGATTTCGATATTTTTATATTCGGGGTGGTCTTTGGTGATGAAAAACGAAATGACAATGCCCGCAACGATGTAACCGAGTGCCACAGGTTGCTTCAACCATTTGAATAACAGCGAAAAAAACGTGGCAACAACCAGTATCAACGCTAAATCTGTGACGAGCAAAGGCAGTTCGGACATATCTAAAGTCGTTTGTTAAAACTTTTTTAATAACGGAATTGTATCGGTAACGAAACAACAAAGTTACGTTTTTTTTGGATTTTCCCAACATTTTTTCTCGCGTTCCGCTTAATTTTACTATTTTTGCTCATACAAAACGATTAAAAATTAAATATTTTGAAGCCATGTTTGCAAAATCTACTTACATCCAACGCCGGAAACAGTTGAGTGAATCTTTCGGCGAAGGCATCCTGTTGTTTCTTGGAAACGACGAGAGTTCAATGAATTATGCGGATAACACGTATCCGTTCAGGCAGGATTCCACCTTCCTCTATTTCTTCGG
>JAITMT010000346.1 GCA_031277235.1 Tannerella sp. | reverse complement strand
CCGAATTTTCCCGAATTGATGAAGTCGTAGGCGGCATGGTAGTTTGCGCCGCTGCGCCGTTGCGAGCCTATCTGCACCACAATGTTGCCGGCTTTGCAGGCTTTCAGCGTTTCGTTTACATCGTCCATCGTCTCGCCAAGCGGTTTTTCGCAATAAGCGTCTTTTTTTGCCTTTGCCGCTTCCGTCAGGTGCATGGCGTGCTGAAAATCGGCCGTACTGATGATGACCGCGTCAATGGCGTTTTTTTCGTACATTTCTTCGTTGTTGCGCCACAACGCCACGTCCCATCCCGTTTTCGCCTTGATTTCGGCTTTTCCTTCGTCGCGGCGGCGGTTCCAGAGGTCTGAAATGCCGACGAACTCGAAATTCAATTCCTTGGCGTGATTCATAAAACAGGGAAGCAACGCGCTCCTGAAACGGTCGGAATAACCGACGATTCCGACGCGCACTTTTTCGTTGGCGCCAATGATACGGCTGTAACTCCGGGCGCTCATGTCCAAACCGGCGCCGCCCATAAGCATTGCCGCCGATCCGACAGACATTTTTTTAAGAAATTCTCTTCTGTTTTCCATGTTGATATTTATTTAATTAATAGATTGAGGTACAAATTTTTACAAGTATTTCAATAATGAAAGCTAATTTTTATGCAAAGGTAGGGGAATAATACGGAAGGGAAATTAAGTTTTTTGATTTTTTTGTTTATCTTTTTGACACTAACTTGATTTTTAACATATCGGAAATTTTCGAGACAATTGAATTTTTTAGTTATATAATTGATAATCAGTTGATTTTATTTTTTTGTATTCCGTCAAAAACACGACATGAAAAAAGATTTTCTACCTGACGGCACAAAAGATAGGGAGGCAGGCTATGATTTTACCGATATAATGTCCCTGACGGGACAGATTTTTTCATAACCGCAAGTGAGCAGAGCATTGCCTGCGGATCGCTGCAGTCAGGGGAGAAATGGGGTATCAATTAATAATTTCCCCTCGCGGGTTTGCATTGATGTTTGCCAGTTTCTCGCGCCATGTTTGGAGTTCTTTCGGCGTAAGTCTCACCCAGTCCGTCAGTTCCCCAACAATCTTCAACGGCTTTTGGCTGCGGTATGAGCGCGTTGGATTGCCCGGAAATTTTTTGTCCGTAACGTTCGGATCATTTTCAAAATCTCCTGTCGGTTCCACGATGTAAACCCGCTCGCGTCCATCGCCTTGCGCCAGGGCAGCGGCAAGTCCCGCACCATTCACCAGGGCGGTGAAATAGATGTGATTCATAACGACTTCGGGTTTGTAATTTGAATTGAATCCCGCCGTCAGCAAATCGCCGACCTGCAAATCCGCTTTCGTCCCGTGATAAAAGGGACCGTTATCCAAGACTTCGGTCTCTTCCGATATAATCTTTTTATTTTCCATTTTTTTAATGCAAATTGTGACTTGAATGTATCACAGATTCCGCAAAAAATCGTCCAGATTGTCATTGTTGGTGAGGCTAAACCGGGCTTTCAGGCGGTAGCGCAGCACGTGTACCGAGGCGGGTTCTATTTCGTAGTGTTCCGCTATTTCACTGATTTTCATGCCAATGACAAAACACAGACAATATTTAATGTACGGGACGGATAAATTTCCCTTGTACGCATTTTTCAACGTCGTGATGTAATCCGGATTGAGCGCCTGCAATGCTTCCTGATATTCGGAATTTTGCGGCAGTTTTTTGTTTAGAAACTTTATCAAATCTCCGATTATCAACTTATTGTTGCCTGTTACCGAATCTTCGGGATGTTCCGCCGTCTCGGACTTCTGTTCGATTTGACTGATTTTTTGGGAGAACACCTTGATTTCCTCGTCCAATGCTTCCTTTTCGAGCCGCAATTGCTCCATTTCGCGGTTTTTGCCCTCCAGTTCAATCTCCTTGATACGGCTGTCCGAAAGCACTTCATATCTTTCGAGCAATGATTTCATGGCACGTTCCTCGTTGATTTTCAGTTTGATTTCGGCTTCGCGTTTTTCGGCGGAAATGAGTTCGCAGTGATTGTTGAAATTTTTGTTCATCACTTTCAGCCACGACCGGAGCAGGAAAATCAGCAGAATCACCAGAGCGATTACGGTGATTAACATGATGTTGGATTGCAATTGCTGCCGGTTAATATCTTTCAACTGCGCTATTTTCCGGTCTTCCGCTTCCGTATTGTACAGAAATTCAATTTCCCGCGATTCCACGTTCCGCAGTTTGATTTTCAGGTCGTTTTTCAACTCGTTGAATGCGAGCGCTTCCCTGTATTTTCCCTGTGCCGTCAGGATTTTGCAATGCAGGTCGGCGTAACTCATTTTATCGGAATAGTACGATTCTTCGGGGTACATGTTTTCCTGTTGCGAAATTTCCATATCCAGCAGTTTTTCTGCTTCGAGCATGCTGTTTTCCGCCTCCGCATACCTTTTTTGTCCGTAATACACGAGGGCTTTTACGTATCCGATACGGCTTGAAATGTAGTAATCATCCTCATAACCAAAACTTTCCGCATTTTCAATATACGTATAGATGAGATTCCGGTCGGGATGACTCCGCTGCGAATTATACTCGGCGAGCAACAGATAGGATTGCAAAATGTCATAATCCAGTCCTTCGGGCAGATTCGGAAGTTCGCGATTATAAATATTGATGCGTTCCTGCTCAAAATGAATGGCAGAATCCAGCATCGCTTCGTTGCGGGAAGCGTCGAATCTCTCGTAGTACAAGTCCGATTTCATCGAATAGAGCAAAAATTCGATAAAAGGCGAACAGTTTTTTCCGAGTATGTTTTCCACCTTTTCGATAATCCGTTTGGAGGAAGTCGTATCCGGCTGATTTGCAGCGTAAATGGTTATGTTATAGAGTGTTGTCTCGATGGAGCGCGTCTCGTTTTGGATCAGGTTGAAGTAGTCAATTGCCTTTTCAAACTCATTGTAGCCTTTTTTCCGTCCGTAAGGCGAATTGATAACCTCCGTTCCTTTCGTAAAATGATACCTTGCGAGCGAAAGCGGATTTGTCGCGTCTTCCATAACCGTTTCGGCGGAATCAACATAAGTTTTGAACAGCCCACTTTTTTCCCAGGCATGGTATAAATCAGCCTTATAGACGTAAATAAACAGGATTCCGTTCACGTCTTTTTCCCTTTTGCTTTCCTGCAGAATCCGGTCCAGCGTAGCGATTTGCTTTTCCCGGAGCGTGTCCCTCTTGTAACTGCACTCATAGACGAGCGCTATTTTTTCTCTGTAGGGAATATCTTCATTATCAATGACATTAGCCAGCGAATCAATGGTCAAGCCGCTTTCGTTCAGAAACAAAGGTTTCGCTTCCTCCTGGGCATACGGGAAGGGCGCAGAAAGAAAGAAAAGACATGTAATCATCAACTTTCCCAAAAGATTCATTTTCGCAGTTTTTCGACTTTTGCAAGGGCAAAAGTAATAATAAAAATGGAAACACACACAAAGGGAGTAAAAAACTGTTTGGAAATATGGAAAATTTTCATTTTCTTTGCCCCGGTTTTAACTTTTTATTGGAAAATCGAATGAGAAACTTTCTTTTATCCATCTGTTTCCTGACAGTTGCCGTTTCGCCGGCTCAAAACGCTCCGCTTGCCTGGGGCGATCAGGGAAACGGCACGTACATCAATCCCGTCTTGAACGCCGATTACTCTGATCCTGACGTGATTAGGGTGGGGGACAAATATTACATGGTGGCGTCCGATTTCCATTTTATGGGCATGCAGATTCTCGAGTCGCCGGATATGGTGAACTGGCGACTTATTTCGCAGATTTACAGGCGTTTTGATTATCCGGGATGGGATGATAACCGGCGCTACGCAGGCGGTTCGTGGGCGCCAGCCATCCGCTATCATGACGGCAAGTTCTGGGTTTTCTTCTGTACGCCCGACGAGGGGCTTTTCATGACGAACGCCGAAAATCCCGCCGGTGAGTGGAGTCCGCTGCATCCGGTGAAAAACGTTGCGAAATGGGAAGACCCGTGTCCGTTTTGGGACGACGACGGCAACGCCTATCTGGGACGCAGCATCTGGGGTGCCGGTCCCATCATCATTCACAAAATGAGTCCCGACGGTAAACAACTGTTGGACAGCGGTTTTACGGTTTACACCGGTCCCGTAGCCGAAGGCACGAAAATTCATAAAAAAGACGGCTATTACTACCTTTCCATCCCCGAAGGAGGCGTGGAACGGGGCTGGCAAACGGTTTTGCGTTCCAAAAACATTTACGGTCCGTACGAGAAAAAAGTGGTTCTGGAAAAGGGCAGTACGGACGTTAACGGACCGCATCAGGGCGCGATGGTGGATACGCCCGAAGGCGACTGGTGGTTTTATCATTTCCGGCACGCGGGCACGATTGGGCGCGTGGTGCATCTGCAGCCCATGTTTTGGCAGGACGGATGGCCCGTGATTGGTGTGGATATTGACCGCAACGGCATCGGCGAGCCGGTGTATGCGTGGAAAAAGCCGGTGGAAAGCGATCGAATTTTTCTGCCGCAAACCGGCGACAATTTCGATAGCGCTCAATTGGGCTTGCAGTGGCAGTGGAATCACAATCCCGTGAATGAGGCGTGGTCGCTGTCGGAAAAACGCGGTAGCCTGACACTGAACGCTTTGCAGTCCGAAAATTTCCGTCTGGCGCGTAACACCCTGACACAGAAAATCATGGGCTACGCGAGTGAAGCGACTATCGCCGTTGATATTTCAAAAATCGCCGAAGGACAGCGTTGCGGAATGGTTTGTATGGGAAAGGAAAATAAAATGCTTGGAATCAGAATGTTGAATGGAAAAAAAGAAATTTATCTCTCCAACGACACGACGGAGGTTTTTGTGTCGAACATTTCCAAAAAGGTTGTATATCTGCGCGTTACGATAGATATTTTGAAAAATCGCTTTCATTATTCGTATAGTCTTGATAATCAGAATTTTATTCCATGTGGAGAAGTGTTTGAAATGCGTTTCGGCTACTGGAAAGGCGCCCGGTTCGGACTGTATTGCTACAACATCGAAAAAGCGGCGGGGAAGGCTTTTTTCGAGGAGGTGAGGTATGAAATTAGGAGATGAAAAAAATTCTTGTTGCAACGGATTTGTAATTTCATTCTGCAAAGATAATCATTTTGTATTCAGTTGTATTATCTTTTTGCGTAACATGAGATACTCATTTAAGTAGCATATTAATGGATTTTGAAACAACTTTTGTTCTGCGTGTCATTTTTCCCAAAGAATATCTGACATTTGAGTTATTTTGCTCAATACCATAGATTAAGAAACGCTATTTTAGATTTGCACTCACCTTTTCCCTTAAAAATCCCTCGCCGAATCCCATCCATTTGTCAATGATTTTACCTTCCGGGGAAATCATTATGTAATTGGGAATCCCTGTAACGCCATAATTGGCAGCCACACCGCCCATGGATTTCGGGTCGCGGATGTTTACCCACGGCATATCGTGTTCGGACATCGTCTTTTTCCATACGTTTTCAGTATCGAGACTGATGCTGATGACGGTCAGTTTGTCCTTATAGGTTTCAGAAATCTCCTTCATTTCCGGCAGAGCCATAATGCAGGGTCCGCAACCGCGGCTCCAGAAGTCCAGCAACAGGTATTTGCCCAAATAATCGGAAAGATGCTTCGTATTTCCATCCGTATCCAATAAATCTGCATCTGCCATATCATCTCCGGCATTGACAACGGTAGGTGGAAAAAGTTCTGCCGTGATACGATAGCCCAAGGGGGTGTTCCTGTCCTCTTCCGACATTCTGCTGTATAATTCTTCCACTTTTTTCCGCAGGTCGGTCTTGCGTTCAGCATCCATTTGGATGTATTTCAATGTTCCGGACACTCCATTCATCCTGTCAAGCCAGACCGGAGAAATATCTGTCTTTTCCATGATTCCGATGTCGCCATACAATTCTTCTACGATTAGTGAATCGGTTATTACACGGAGAGAATCTACAATTTTCCTGAAAGGAAGTGTTTCTTCACTCGAAGTAGCCGCCATTATTTTAGAAAACACAGCGTTTTCCTCTACTGAAATGCGGGCGCTTTCAGCAATTACATCGCGATTTTTATCGGTATAGCGGTTTTCCTCTTTCTGATAGGGAATGGAACTTTTCACACTCCACGTTGGATGTATTTTTCCGTTTCCTTCAATTCTAATCCTCGTTTTGGGCGCAACCCAAACATACAGAATCCTCGACGAAAAACCATCACCCCTTGGAATGATCATCATCTGTTCAGGATTGGATACCGCTTCTTCCTTGAAGGTAAAACGTCCGTTCATGACCGTATTGGATGCTATGATCTCATTCATATCACCGTCCAATCTGGCCAAATGTATCACTGTACTGTCTTCCAAACCGGAAATTTTTCCTTCGATGAGAAATTCCCTATCCGAAAGTTTCTCACGGTTGGAACATGCAACGCTAAGGAGCGCCACGCAAGTCCATAAACTTATTTTCAAAAATAAACTTTTCATACACTTATACTTTTTATATGATAACAAACGCAAAATTACTGAAAATATTTCAATAAAACAAAATTATTGTCGTGTCAATGAGCGTCGGTGAATTCCCCTGTATGCTCTGGACTGCATATGCTGGTTCGTGTTCGGCGAAGGAGGCTTTTTTAAGGAGGTTAAATCTGAAAAAAATAATTGGAGATTCTATTGTAATTGTCATTTTGAGACATCCAACCCTGACAAAGTTCTGAACTCTGTTAAAATTCTAAGGATTTATATATGAATAATCCATCGCAGCCTTAGGAGAATGCAATTCGGGGAAAAAACTCTGCGGATTATAGAATTGTATTTACCTCGACATAAGATAAATAATCAGCGCAGCGATGATGATTCCCACCGCCTGCGCCGTCCCGGTGATGGCTCCGAAGACGAGCGGTTTTTTCATGATCGGCAGGACGGACACCGTGAAAACGACCGCCATTGCGACGCCTACGCCCGTTAAAATCCCGACCGTCAGCGCGTCCGCAATTGAGTCGGCGCCGGTCAGTTTCAATAAAACGGCAACGGCAAGGCTCGTCACGAAACTTGAAATCAGGGGCACGACATAGTAAATACCGGTCTCCTTCCAGTTCTCGGGTCGTTGAAAACCCAT
>JAITMT010000321.1 GCA_031277235.1 Tannerella sp. | reverse complement strand
GCTGTGAAAAATAAAATAAAACTTTTCATTTTTATTGAATTTTGAAATTGATTTTAAATATTAAAATAGAATCTAAATAGTTGTAGGGAGAATCTTTGGAATTCAAATAGTTAGAACCTTCTTTTTCAAATTGAAAACGGGATTGGAATTCCGTAAAATAATCACCTTCGGGCAAAGGTATTTGACGATTACTTTCATAATAACCATATTTCCATCGCCAAACCGAATCCCGAGAATCTACCCATGACAGATCAAATACACAACTTTCTTCAGGCTTAAAAGGATATGCGCCTATACCGATTAGATCAACACCGCGAAAAACAAACGGTTTTCCAATACTCTGTTTGTTTGAAGTAAAAACCTCACAAAACCCATTTTTTTCTGCTTGAGCAAAATCCGGAATAAAAAATAAGTTTTCATCTGTTTTGTTTACAATCGAAAAATAAAATCTGAAATTTTCACCTTCCCTAAATACCGTAGCTGGTTCTCCCTGCCCGTTCAACAGGCAAAACTTAAAAGCAATGCCGTCGATTTCCTTTTCGATAACTTGAGATTCAGTATCGGGAGAAATCTCCCAAGGCGAATCTTCCTGCTCATTGACTATTCCTCCATTAACAGAACAGCCGGTCAAAACCGCAAACAAAATCGCGGTCAATAATAATAATATTTTTATATTTTTTTTCATATTTATATTTTTAATTAATAATTCTGTTCAGAAAAGACATATTTATCTCCGCTCCCGCCTCTCTATTCGGGAGCCGTTGTGTTATGCCGTCGCGAGGCGTTCTGAGAAGAATAGCATTCGCCATCAAGTTTTTAGTTATACGCATATCAAACCAATTTTTCTTTACATATACATAGACACAAAAAACCGTCAAAACGTTGCATGAGGATTGAAAAAACTTTTCGCGGCGTCGCACTCACGGCGAAAAACAGTCGAACCGCGGGCAACACAAACGCTACAAGTAGAACATAATTTTTCATCACAAATATCATAAACTTGCCACAAAGGTAAGACAATAAAAAATCCCGCGAAAACGGATTTTCGCAACTGATTTAAAAAAAGTTGCATGAATCCGTAATTTTTCGTGTTCCGGCAGAAATTGTTGCATGAATCCGTAATTATCTTTCCGGTTGGAGAAAAATTACGGATTGACCGTAAAATAAAATTTTATTTTACGGTTTATTGCAAAAAAAAGTTTACATTTGCAGCCTGATAAAACTGTATAAATATTATGGAAAAGAAACAAAAGATACAAAAGACTCTGTTTGAGGAGATGGCAAGAAAAATTGCATCCCATGAACGTCTGGCTGAAGTGGTCTGTGATATGCTGAATATCAGTTCGGATTCGGCTTACCGTCGCATTCGCGGAGAGACGGAACTGACCCTGTCCGAACTGGTTATATTGTGCTCGCATTTTAATGTTTCTTTGGATTCGATTTTCAAAGAAGAAATTAACAGTTTGATTTTCAGGTACAATCCCATGGATATTCTCAATCTGGACAATTACCGGAATTATATCCACGAACTGACCGGAATGGTGTCGTCCCTGTCGAAGAGTGCGACCGGCGAAATCTTCCATACAGCCGAAGATATCCCCCTGTTCCATTATTTACGGTTCCGGGAACTGGCTCTTTTCAAGGTTTATACCTGGTTCACCGCCGTCTCCGGTTCAAAAAGAACCTTTGAGCAATTCGTAAAGGAAATTGAGGATAAGGAAATTTTATACGGTGATTTTGATAATCTGCAAAACAGTTATCTCAAGATACCGTCTTCCGAAGTATGGACGGACAGCACCATTGAGCATATACTCCGGTCGCTGAAGTATTATCACGATACAGGTGTTTTTGAAACTAAAGAAATGCCGGAACTCTTATCCGGTCAGGTGCAGGCAATCGTAGAAAATCTGGAAAGATGGGTGGAGACCGGCAAGAAGGAAAATGAAGGCGATTTCAAACTGTATTGCAGCGCTATCAGTTCTGAAAATAACTTTATATTGCTGAAAAACGAAGAAAACACGACGGTAGCCATACGGCTATATACGGTCAAAAATATTGTAACATCCAATCCGCTGTTTTGCGAAGAAACGGAAAGATGGATGGAATACATCATAAACCATTCTGTTTTGTTAAGCGGATCCTCTGCGAAGGAACGGGCTGCCTTTTTTCAAAACATGAAAACAAAAATCAATGATTGGCGGGAAAAACTGATGGACGAGTATTAGAATGTAGTTATTAGAGTTCTGTTGCTAATGAAGCATAGTAAAGAGGTTACATCAAGCCCTGAAAAACCGCCCGAAAATCAAAGATGGCGGCGCCATCCATCTGTTCGCCACCATCTTGCAGGATGCACGGAAAGTCTTGCTACGCTACATGAAAGCGTGAAAAAACCGTCAAATCCGATTATTCCAGAGCGATATTTCCGTATGAGTTCGTTATCTCGACCGTTGCCGACGGCTCTTTGAGTTTACCGGCAATACCGGCGACGGCGTCCTTTTTATCCAGACTTTTTTCATAAAAAACAATATTTCCGGTATCTATATTTCCATTGCTGGTATAAAGCGAAACTTTGAAATTATGATTTTTGGTGAAGGCTATATCTATGGGCGTAAAACTGGCATTTACCTTTATTTTTGAAAAATTTTCATCTATTCCTCTGATCTTCAGCGATCCGTATGAAAAATCTTTTGCCTGAAACGATTTGTTCAGTTTGCCGATATCCACCTGGGTAAAACCGGCTTTCAAGTCCATGTTGCCCAACACATCCATTTTAATTTCATCGTACGAAGCGCTTGCCGTCACTGTTTCAACCTCTCCCAGTTTATATTTTGAAAAACTGCTTTTCAGTTCCAAATCGCTGCATGTATTGATCGTAGCGCCGCCGTACTTGCTATCCAGACTGACTTTTGACAAGGCATTGGCATACAATTTGCCAAATTCGAGTTTCACCTCCAGCGGCTCTGCAACATTATCCAGATAAATGTCGCCGTACTTGTTTTCCAGCGTCAGTTTGGTGTTTTTGGGAACGGTAACCTCAAATTCAATCTTTCGTCCGCAATTATTGCACGCCATTCTCCCCAAAGTCGTTTTAGACATAACGCTGTTTCCCGTCTGCATGAGATTTATATCAACCGATTCCGCATTCTTTTTAGCCTCTGCCTGAGTCGTTCCCTGACCGGTTATCTTGATATTGAAAGCAATTTTACCGGCGCCACCCTCAATAATCCGAATGTTTCCAAACTCATTGCTGACCGTAAGCATCGGCGACGAACCGACCGAAAATTCCTTGTTAACCTCCGTTTTATACTCTTCCGGAGCGGATTGTGCCCTTGTCTCCAATGCCTGCTCTCTTACCTGCGCTGCCTGTTCCCTTACCTGTGCTGCCTGTTCCCTTGCCTGCGCTGCCTGTTCCCTTGCCTGCTTTGCCTGCTGTCTTGCCTGTTCAGCCTGTAATCTTGCCTGTTCCACTTGCTGCTGCCGTTCCTGCACGGTTTGTGCATGGGCGACGTCGGAAATAAATACTGTTATTACAATGATTATAAGTATTTTATATACCGTTGAAAACATTTGCGCCAGGCTGAAATTTTTCCTATTCGTATGGCTTTTCGGACTCGCCCCGTTTTTGAAATGGTCTCCGGACTCCATTACGCTCCTTAAATTCAAATTACCGTGTTGTATCATAAGATTTTATTTTAAAAAAATTCTGTTGTTGTCGTTGCCGCGATGATGTCTTGAATGTTTTGCAATCTCTCAATTTTATTCCGGTAGAAATCGGCAATCAGTATAACGTATTCATCGTCGGGAAGTTGCACATCCGGCGCCGGATTGTTTTCTATCAGTTCCACATTGGCGTAGAGGACTTCCCGGTGCGTTTCGTCAACCTGCCGAATCAGTTGGCGGGTCGCTTCCGCCTGCTCTTTCAACAGCATATTGTAATAACTGCGAACATTGGCAGGCTCGTCGTTTTGTTGCTTCGCGGCAAACAAATTCGGGAAAAACACGAAACCGGCAATAACAGCCGCCGCCGCAACCGTTGCGATGAGCCGGATTTTCCATTTACGGTTGCTGCGTTCCTTCAGGCGCCGTTCAAACCGTTCGCGGTGTCCGGCAGGCAATTCCTTTTCCTGTCCGAAGATTGCTCCGGCATTTTCCCTGAGCCGGTTTTCCAGTTGATTTTCAAACATAACTACTTTTTTTTATTCAATAAATTCTTTAACTTGCTGATTCCCCGCGTGTACTGTACCCGTGCGGTAGAACCGTTTATCGCCAGTAATCCGGCAATTTCGGCAAAACTCATGTCTTCAAACAAACGGAGGGAAAGGATGTTTCGATAAGCGTCGGGCAAGGTCGCAACCGCCTCCCGTATTTCTTCCACGCTGAAATCCCGGCTGTCATCTTCTTCCTCCAAATCCTCAAAATCAAGGATTTCCTCAACGGAAAAAATAAAATCCTTTCGCCGGCGCATCACGTCAATCGCTGCATTGGTTGCTATTCGCCGCAGGATTCGCTCCATTTCTCCGGCGTCGTCATTCAACAAATCAAGCCTGCCGAACACTTTCAACATCGTATCCTGCGCAATTTCTTCCGCCTCGCTTTCGTTGCCGACAATGGAAAAGGCGCTCCTGTAAACTGCAAGGACAAACCGATCGTAAAACATCATCTGCGACTGTGTCTTCCGTTCCCGAACTCCTTTTACTATGTTGCCGTAATTGCCCATTCTATCCCTATAACGCAACAATGCCGGATTTGCTACATTCGACGGAAAATTTTTTTTCTGTCATGCGGCAAAAAGAGTGAATATAAATAGTTTGTGCTAAAATCGAAATCCCATGTTGATATTGAGAGGTATTGTCGGCGCCCATTTGTTGGGAGCGGCTTTATCTAAAATTCCAAAGAGACCAAAGGATTTATCCTCAGGATTAACTACATCCGTTTGAATAACGTTTCGATGCGCAAGTCCCACTCCAAGATGCGGCTCCATAAAAAAACTTTTTCCGAAAAGGAGTTTGATACCCACTTTGATATTCATTCCAACTTTTTCCTCATCATTATAAAAAAAATGACTATATGAAGTAGCCCCCTCAGAGACAGTCCATGGATACTCAAAATCGGGGTCAGATATCAGGAAATCGCTTACTATTCCCGATTTGTTTCTTGCATAAAATAATTCCGGCGACACGTACAATTTCATCTTTCTTTTATGAATCAAAATATATTTTACGCTTCCTTTCACTCGAAATCCCTTGTTGGTAAAAGGACAATTTTTAATTCCGTTTACCCAGTCTAAAAAATAATTCACAAGACCGTGGTTAATTATTATTCCGCCTTCGATTTGTAATGCCCAGTTTTTGGAGAGAAACCGTTCGTATCCTATTTGAAAGTTTGGATTTTCAGGATTTATCAAATTGAGCGGTGCAACGAAAATAGCATTGGGTCTGTCTATTTTCTCTTTTTGTTTTTTATCCTTTTCCATGGCGTCCTGACCATAAAAGGGGACAATTGCTCCAACGAACAAAACGATCATTAACAATTTATTTTTCATAACAAATGCTTTTTATACAAGTAGTTCAGCCAATTATCCGTCAATAATCTTGAAAAGACCAAGTTCAAAATTCCCAAAGGAAACTTTGAAACCCGGTCTTTCAAGTCTCGATTGGGATTATTTCCTGCCCAAAAGTCCGCCAAGCAAGCCGGCAACATCGTCAATTTCGACTTTGCCGTCGCCGTCCCGGTCGAGGAGGGACGACACGATACTGCTGCCGATGTTGCTGTTGCCGCTACCGCCGAGCAGACCGCCCAAAATATCGGTCAATCCCGACGTATCTTTCACGCCTGCAGAACGTTGCTGTTTGCCGAGAATACCCATCACGACCGGCGCCGCCATCGCAATGATGTTGGCTACATTTCCCGCATCCACGCCCGATTTCTTACTGATTCCCTTTTGAACGGCTCCGAGTTGATTCCCGAAAACATGTCCCAAAATGCCGTTTCCGTCCGACGCAACAGCGTTTTTATTGCCCAGAAAATCGGTTAGGTTATCCAAAATACCTCCGTCGTGCGATTGAAGCGCGCCGAGGATACCGTCGCCATCGCCTTCCGTCGCGTTCTTCTGCAAGCCGCCCAAAATGGCAGGCAACGCAGCCGAAAGCACGGACGCCGTCTGATTCGTGGACGTACCGGTCTGTCCGCCGATTCCACTGATGATTTGCTTTCCCAAATCCGAATTTAATAAATCTGTAACATTCATTGCTAAAAAATTTTATTGTGTTAATAATCAAAAATAGTAAAAACCTTTTCGCTGCAAAGGTACGCGAAAAAAATCAATAATCGTTTTTTTTGTTGAAAATTCAGGAAGAAATTTTTTTTGGGAAACTGTTTTTTATTTCAAAAATTTCAACTTACTTTGCAGAAGTTTTCAGAAGATTTTTCATGAAGTTTAACGCATCTCCACTTTGTGAAGGACCGGATTATAAACAACTATTATTGAGGGGTGCAAAAAAAAAATTAACGTATGAAAGCATTTTTTATGATGGGGCTATGTGTTTTCTTCCTGTCCTGCAAAGGTGAAGAAACCGCTCCTGAAGAGCCTGTTCCCGGAGAAGGATCGGGAAAATTTACCAAACTCGTATGGTCGGATGAATTCGACGGTCAGGGACTCCCAAATAATGCCAGGTGGAGTTATGAAAAAGGATACGTCCGAAACGGTGAATTGCAGTATTATGCGACCGACAGACTTAAAAATTCCAGGATGGAGAACGGTTATTTGATTATTACGGCGCTGAATGATTCGGCTGTGATTGACGGCGAAAAACGTCCCGTTACTTCTGCCAGTCTGATTACACAAAACAAGGGAGACTGGAAATATGGACGCATCGAAGTGAAGGCTAAACTCCCCCTGTGTCTCGGTTCCTGGCCCGCCATCTGGATGATGCCTACCGAATCAAGATATGGCGGATGGCCCAAAAGTGGAGAAATTGACATTTTGGAGCATGTGGGCTATGATCCCGATAAAATACATTTCAACCTGCATACGGAAAAATACAATCACACGAAAGGTAACGGAAGAGGAAAATCCGTTGACTGTTCGAGGTACGATGTAGACAAAACGTTTAATGTCTATGCCGTTGAATGGTTTGAAGACCATATAGACTGGTATTTCAACGAGTTTAAGGTCTTTACCATTGAAAATAACGAACCGGGCTGGGAAGCCTGGCCGCTCGACCAGCCTTTCTACCTGATTCTAAACTTTGCTTTCGGCGGAGGATGGGGAGGAACTAATGGCGTTGATATCAGAGCATTACCTCAACAGTTCACGATTGATTACGTGCGGGTGTATCAGTAAAAACAACTGGCAGGAAGAAAAAGAAATCGGCAGTACCGGTGTATCCGGCGCTGCCGATTTTCTTTAAAATGTTATCGGATTATTGAAACCCTACCCGGTCAAAATAGACAAATTCGGGTCCATCGTTCCATCCCATGTCTTGGAACTGCACCTGCATTACTGTAGTCGGAGAACCCAAATCGGGCAAAGATAATGAAAAATCATTCCATTTGCCTTCGATAACGGTAAACGGAAGACTTACTCCTCCATTAAGGGAAACTTGTATATTCTGTCCGTCTGTACCGGGACCTCCATAGACTGAAAATTCAAACTTCGAATAAGATTCTACGGACACGCCATTATTTGTGAATACGGCTCCGCTCCAAGCGTTGTTTCCGTCAAACGTAACCTTCAATGAGGCGGTAGTTCCTATATTAATAACCTCCGTACTGTTAGGATCCGGTGTCGTACTTAACCACCAACCGTAAGCAAATCCGTTTTTATAGGCTCCGCCCTCATATAAAGCAAGTCCCAAAGGAGGAAGTTGAACCGGATCTCCAACATAAGCCAAAGCATCCTGAGAAAGACAGGGAACTCCCGCCGCAGAAAATGCCTCTATCGGTCCATAAGCAGCGTCTCCGGGCACGGTTACTACAATCTGCGTAGCCGATTGACTGACAAAGGTCTTGACAGTATCCGCCGACCCTTTAAACAAAATTCCCGTAACCAACTCAAGATTAGTACCCGCAATGGTCAGTTGTCCTTCTCGGGCAACAGGATTGGGAGAAAGGTTCGTAATAACCGGTAAAACAACATTCAGAACGTTCGGAGATACCACCGGAACCAGTGAATAGGGAAATATGGTTACCACACCGGGGGCTGTATGTTCCGGCGGGGCAATTACAATCTGCGTAGCCGATTGGTTGATAAAAGTCGTTATGGTATCCGATACCCCTTTCAATAACACTCCGGTAACCAAATCAAGATCTGTGCCGGTGATGGTCAATTGTTGCTTTCCTCCGGCAATCGGATTGGGTGATAGACCGGTGATCGCAGGCAAAACAATCGTCAAATCTTCCGTCGTTATAATCGTTTGAGGCTTAGTCCCCGCCGTATGGAAAGTCAACTGTCCGGTTTGGGCAATCAGCGGAACGGAAATTTCAATTTGAGTGGATGATTGGCTGATAAAAGCCGAATCGGTCATCGGAATATTGTTTGTCTTGTTAAAGAAATCTATACCCGTTATCCAATTCATATTGGTTCCTGTGATGGTGAGCGTACCTCCCGGACGCACCACTCCTGGCGTGATGGCCGTAACAGTTACCGGAACCAGGAAATCAATTTCTGTTTTGGAAATAACAACTCCTCCATCCTGTGTATGCAAATAGACAAAACCGCGCTGAACGTTTTGCGGAATCTTAACCCGAATTAAAGACGGTGTTTGTTCGATAAAAGATGCCTGGGAAACAGCATCTCCCTCAAATTCTATTTCCGTCACTTTATTCAGGTTATTCCCTATAAAACTGATTGTATCGCCTAATTGTGCTCCCGAAGGACCAAAACTGAGTAATTCCACTTTCCCCGAATTGGACGGTTCTTTGTCGTCCTCACACGAAATTATTCCTCCTGCAATTATTATCAGATATAAAAAAAGGAGAAAATTGACACTGTTATATTTTATTTTTTTCATATTTTTTATTTATAAATTATGAATAATTAAATGAATTTTAATAATCGCTTCCCGGCGGCTTGGGAATAGTTTTGGGCACAATGCGGAAGTTGTCGAACGACATATCGCAATTCAACTCTCCGGGTTCACAGAATACGAAAGCGCTGAAATATTCTCCGGTTGGAAGTACCTTCGGGAAAAAGCTTCCCAAAGCATTGGAAAAATCTGTCAAAGGAATGGTAACGGTTTGCCATGCGCCTTTTGTATCAAACGGAGGCTTCCATATATAAAACATAGGTTCCGGTGTACTGCTTTGCACTGACGGATCAGTAACCCACCCTCTTACTCCATTGGCATTAAACGGTTTGGTCGTGCAAACTTCGAATTTGTAATAATATTGATCCGGATGAAGGATTGCTTCGTCGGGAATAGCGTAATAAGGAGCGCTCCACCGGACATATACCTGCGTCCAGTCCCAACTCCCCATAGCGGGTTTTATGATCCGGGTATATTTTCCATTGATGATCGGCGGATCATCGGGTCCCGGATCGGTTACAAGGGTGCCTGCCGTACCGGGATCGCTACTGTCAAATCCTTCAATCATATTCCGGTTGTCGCGGAACCAGAAATCCGATATCTGTGCGCCAAAATTTGTCGAAATGATTATCTGTCCGGGTTGCGCGCCTTCCGGTACTCTTACCGTAATTAGATTGTTAGCCTCATTCACCGTCATAATATCCGCTCCGTCTTCCGTTGATACGGTTAAATTTCCGGGGAATGTAACAGCAACCGGCAAATAGAAATAATCTCCGTGAATAGTAGCCATTTCGCCATCCAGCGTATATTCGCAGTCCATACTGCTGATGACCGGCTTGTTAATGGTAAGGCGGAAATCATACAGTAAGGAATCTCCGTCGGCAAAAATAAGTTTTATTTTATTCGTAACAACCGCAGGAATTTCGCTTGGCATACCGACTAAAATAGTCGCGCTGGTAATATAAGCTGGCGTCAAACTCGCCCGTTGGTCATTAAACCAGATTTCACGGGTAGTCTGTAAATTACCGCCGATAATAGCGATCCATTGTCCCTGGTTGGCTGCCACCAAAAGAGAATCCGCCGAAGCGGGATTGGTTATCCGGACATACGAAATAAAGGGAACTTCCGCATCATCATTGCTATCTTCGCATGACCAGTTAAACATCGTTGCCAACATTGTAATAGCAACAAATAGAATGGATTTTTTTATTGTTTTCATATATCTTGTCTATTAAATTTTAATAGTTATTTATTGAGCATAATAATCTACGGGCGGTTCCGCCAAATTAGGCGCCGCGGTAGCTTCCGATGCCGGTATGGGCAGGAGAAAATTACCTTCGTTAGCCGTAGGATACTTGATTGTTGACCATTCTGTTTTAAAAATAGTCCATTCGGTAGGATCGGGAAATTTATCGGGATGAACAACAAACAGTCCCCTATACTGCGAATTGATGATGTCAAACGCCTTTTGCGGATTCCAGTAATGCAAATTAATCAAATCATACCAACTCATTGCTTCCATGGCAAATTCGCAAATCCTTTCCTTGAAGATTTTGTCGAATGTCAGCGGTCCCTGTCGCGATACATCATAAACCGGCAATCTTGCCCGTGTGCGTATGGTATTGATATATTGCAGGGCGATAGGATCATCGGTTGATTCTTGATTTCCCAGTGCAGCGTCTGCATACGTCAGATACATTTCAGCCAGGCGAAGCATATAGGTGTTGTTGGGATAATTTTGAAAACCGGATCCTCCTCCTATGTCTTTGGGCTGCCCGATGAGGTATTTTTTGATATTGGCAGGACTTGTGCCGTTATCCACATAACCGTCGAGCACACTGCCCATGGCATTATTGGGGTAAACAAAAGGATTCTGATCTACACCGTCAATCGTCCGGGTTATTTCGGGGTATGAAAATCCGGGCAACATGAATGTTTCGTGAAGTCGCTGGTCTAACGTTCTTCCCCGCAGCGTATCGCCGGTTGTCCCGTAGATTTCAAATCCTTCATACAGCGAAAGCATCCAGAAAGTAGCGGAGAAATCGCCTCCCCAACCATCGCCGTTACCGGTAATGGTCGGACTGGTCGCTATTTGCGAAATGGTCGAATTGGCATATCCGTAATAATTAGTGGGCATATAAACCCATTGAAGTTCAAACAACGATTCGTTGTTGTTGTCATAAGGATACAGAAACAATTCGCGATAAGTCGGCAATAACGTTTTGCCGCTGAGTTTGATTACTCTGTCCGCATAATATTTGGCGCTGTCCAGAAACTGTTGATTTCTTCGTCCGCCTTCCGATTCGACGCCCGCTCTGCTTAAATAAAACCGTGCCAGCATTCCTTCTGCCGACCATTTGGTCACGCGACCGGGTGCATAAGGCATCTCGGACAGTTTTTCAACGGCTTCCCGCATCTCGTTGGTAATAAACTTCCACACACTTTGAACCGTATTTGTCCACACGGACAAGGGATCTGACAGCAGGGTCTGGTTATCGGTAATGATGGGAACCGGTCCATAGTTCATAACCAGATAACGGTAAGCAAGCGACCGCATGAAATGCGCTTCGCCTATAGCATTTTGTTTGATTGCATCGGATACGTCGGGGCCGGAATATCTGTTTATATTCACGATTGCCGTATTGGCTTGCCCGATCACGTTAAAAAAGGCGCGCCAGGCTTGTAAATTTTCCGCCGATTGCGGTGTGGTTGCAAACTTGATGTTATCAGCCCAAGCCCATTGCGCCATGCCGGAGCCTCCTCTGAAATCGGCGAGCGTAAACGTTGCCTTGTCATTATAATCGAACCAGACATTATTGTATAGCAGAGCAGTTGCCGACATTACCTGATCGTCTGTTTGATAAAAATTTGCATCTACAATGGTATCTAAGGGAGGTCTATCCAAAAAACTGTCCGAGCAGCCTGATAACAAAGCTATCGCAATGATAACACTCCCGTTTTTTATATTGATTGTTTTCTTCATTGTTCTATTGTTTAATTGATTATTATAGATTCACATTCACGGTAAACGTATATATCGGTGTCAGGGGATAATGTCCCGCATCTACGCCGATGGTTTGAGAATCATTGTACACGTTTTGTCCGACATAAGCGCCTACTTCCGGATCATATCCTTTGTATTTGGTGAAAGTGAGCATGTTCTGAGCGCTCAGACTCAACCGGATATCCTTTAAGTATTTTGTTTTGCTCATCAGGGTCTTCGGAAGGCGATAGGACAAACTGATATTTTTTACGCGGATAAACGAACCGTCTTCCATCCATCGGGTAGAGAACCGGTTCCAGTTTCCGTTCAAATCGGTATCGGTGATACGGGGGATATTTGTATTCGGATTCTCCAAGGTAACCGATCCGTCGGGATTCGTAACCGGCTTGGCATAATTAAAGGCATTGATCAGTAAGTTTCTGCTTGACCAGACTTCGTTCGTTTTGGAATTTTGCATGGCTAACCGGTTATAGATATCATTCCCCTGCGTAAAGGTAAGAAGAACATTCAATTCAAAACCCTTGTATGAAAAAGTATTGGTAAATCCGCCGAATAATTTGGGCCACGGACTTCCGATAGTCGTTTGGTCGTTAATATCAATAATACCGTCCGGTTTACCGTCCGGACCGCTGATATCCCTGTATTTTACATCTCCCACCCATATTCCGTTATATTGATCTACCGGCAAGCGGTTTCCCGAATTATCCACCGGAACGGCGCTGTTGGCGATATCGTCCAACGACTGGTAAAGGCCGTCGTAAACATATCCTAAAAATTGCCAGGGAGCTTTCCCTATTTCCGACACCTGTTGAAAGTCTCCCATCCACCAGGCAGTTCTCAATACTCGCGCCGTATTGGAATACAATTTCGTAATTTCAGTCCGGAATCCCGATATATTGAAATTGGAAGACCATGTAAAATCTTTCGTATCAATGTTGGTTGAATTGATGGAGATACCCCATCCGATATTTTCCAATGCCCCGATATTGACGGTAGGAGTACCGATACTTCCTGTTCCCTGTACACCCATATAAGCCGGCAACGGATTAGGCATCAATAGATTGTCGGTGTTCTTCTTGTATATATCCCCTTCTATCTGGATTCTATTTTGCAGGAATCCCAAATTGAAGCCCGCATTGTAGGTTGTCGTTGATTCCCATTTAAGATTGGGATTGCTGTAATTGTTGGGGAGAAATCCGGTACCCCATTCGGTGGCTCCCGACCGCAAGGGAGAATAAATTCCTCCGCCTCCTTCATTTCCGGTTGTTCCCCATTCCAATCGTAATTTGGCTTCGTTCATGAATCCTACAGTATACCACGACTCTTTCGATATCCGCCAGGCAGTAGAAACGGCAGGAAATGTTCCCCAGCGATTGTTCTGACCAAATCTGGAAGAGCCGTCCCAACGAACGGAGCCGGTAAGCATATACCGTTCGGCATAATTATAGACAAGTCGTCCCAGATAGGAATCCTTCGACCCGTCGCCATGTCCGCCGTCATTAGATGCAGTGCTTGCATCTCCGGCATTCAGGTCAAAAACATCGTCGGTAAGGAATCCCTGACGGGCGCCGTTCAAGGTTCTCCAGGTATAAGCCTGCGCTTCATGGCTTGCCATGGCTTCCAGGTAGTGATCACCCAACTGTTTCGAGTATTGAAGAAGTTCATTCAGACTCCACCATGTATTGAAACTCGAAAAATCTCTCATTTCCGACACCGTATTAATTGCCCAGCCTATTTCATACTTAGGCGAATATCTTAAGCCACTGTAGTTGTCAAGGCTGGTGTTTACGGACGTCCTGAAAATCAGTCCTTTTATCAGATTGATCTGAATATTGCCTCCTCCCGTAAATTTTCTTCTAACATCCTTGCTGGTCTTTAAACTGGCAATCGCGATCGGATTGACCGGAACATACCGGTCAGCTCCATTAGCCAGGTCTCCTCCACCCCAAGTTCCGTCTATATTTTTTACCGGTACTTGAGGAGATATTGATAATGCTGTGGAAATCAAACCTTCCCCACTGGTAGTTAAGGTTTCATCGGTTTGATTTAAGGGGGTAAAAACGAAAGGCGGAAAAATTTATTATACTTGGACAGTGGGAAAACATTGATTTGATGCGGGTAGTTGGTTGTTTTAGGGAAAGGAAAAACACAAAACGAGATGTTTAATTCGGTTTAATTCCGGTTTAATTGGGACGGTATTGAACGGTTGTAAAATGGCTGTTCAATTTAATTTGAGGGCTAAAACAAGCCGGTTTTGAAGGATTGTGCACGGAAGGTATAAAAGCCGCCGGAGACGCTTAATTTGGCGTTTTTGGCGGCTTTTTTATTGATTGATTCGGGTATGGACTGTCAAACGATGCATGAGACGATTGATTGATGGGAAATAGGATAAAAAAGCAGTTTAGGGATACACTTAGGGATACGTTTAGGGATACATTTTTTTGTGGAAAATATTATCGAAAAATGGAGTTTAGGGATACATTTTTAACAAATATTAAGTGTGGTAAAATGGCGGAAATGGCGAAAATTTGGCTTGTTTTTCGGGAATTTCAGGGGATTGGAGGGGTGGAATTTTATTGAACGGTTGGTGTTCAAAAAGTATTTAAGTTTCGTTAAATGAGAGGTTTATGTGTTGAGGTTATATGATGGGGTTGGGTAAAAGCGTGTGCGCGTGATTTTGTGTGTCGCGTGTGATGGCGTGTGGAGTGCGTGGATGGTGTTGTAAACATTTGCAGAAAAGCGTGGCGAGACGCTACGTTTAGCGGGTTTTTTAATAAAAACAATGTTTTTTTTATTTATTTAGAGAAATATAGTATCTTTGCGGAAATTTTTTTAAAATCAAATACCTATGAATTGGATTGTTATTATTATTATTGTTGCTGTACTGCTTTTTATTGTATTGTCAGTGGTGGTTCAGTCTGTAAATGATGGCTTGGATAAAAAAATAGAATTGTTAAATAAAAAAATAGCAGCCAAAGATGATTTTTCCGTATCCAAGCAGGTAATAGGACCGCGGGTTCTATCATTTATATTTGCTATTGACGATATTAATCAGAAGATACTGTACATGACTGAAAAAGGAGAAGTTGTATGTTCTTATTCTGATATTATAAGCGTTGAGTTACTTGAAAACGGAAATACTAAATCGAAGAAATCAACGTCCAGGACAGTCGGAGGAGCAATAGTAGGCGGTGTGTTAGCCGGTGGTGCCGGTGCTATTATAGGGGGATTGTCAGGAGGTTCAACCAGCGAAAATATGGTTTCTTCATTATCTGTAAAAATTTTATTACGGGATATTAAAACACCTTATTTGTTAATACCTTGTTTTGAATGTACCACAAGTGTAGGGATTAGTGAACCTATTTATAAAATAGGGAAGCAAAAGGCTGACGAAATCAGGGATTTGGTTAGTATTATTATTGATAAAATTGACGGCAAGATTGAAAATAACAAAACTACTCCGGTTCTTTCAATATCTGACGAGCTATTGAAATTAAGCGAATTGAAAATGAAAGGTATTTTGACGGAAGAAGAGTTTGCGGTTCAGAAGAATAAGATACTTAATTTATAATGTTTTCTTTTTATTATATACAATGCGGCTGCTTTCGGTGCGGTCAACGCTGCCTACAACTCTGAACAGTTTGTTTACTTTATCAATTGGAATTTCAAAGGGTTCGTGTATCAATTTTCCTGCCATTTCTCCCTTTTCCCAGGTTTCCGTATTTACAGAACATGCCAGCCAGAAGTCTTTTTGCTTGGATTTCTGGATTCGTTTGATGGCGCGGTATTCCGAGGTTTGAAGCACATAATCCTGCCCATATATAACAAGGCTTTTGTCCTGGACTTCCTTCATCACAACAATGCTTCCGGATTTATAGACGGGGAACATGCTGTCTCCGTGTACGCGCATTGCGCCGTCGGCATCACGGAACCAGTCGCCGGCATCAATCCACTCACCAGGCTCTGATACCGGGTCCATGCTTGAGAGCTGGATTGTCCCGGCTTCGGCATTTATATCGTAAAAGGGTATCTTGCGTCGGACTGGAAATAAATCATTAGAGTTTATATTAAAAACTTCGCAGAATTTGAATGCGAATTTTTCTGAAACATTCCTTGTTCCATTCATTATGGGCGTAAGATATTGAGGTTTAACCTCTAATGCTCTTGCTATCTCTGCCTTAGTGGTTCCTGAATCTATAAGTTGATTAATCTTGTTAATCAGCCATTTATTCCTATTGTCGGAAAAAACTTTCATCATAAATCAAAAATATTTATCAAAATATTTGTTTAGTAAATCAAAATGATTTATCTTTGCCGCGTGTTTCATAAATGAAACGGCGACAAAGGTAGTAAATTTTTTAAATAAAAGGAGAAAAAGACATGAAAAAAATTATCGTAGAACACGGGAAAATGCGGTTGATTGGCAAGGCTATGGGGGTTACCCAGCCTACGGTCAGGAAGGCGTTGCGCGGTACGGGCATGAATCCGCTGCTGAGGGATAAAATCCGGCGGGTTGCCGTCAGGGAGTTTGGCGG
>JAITMT010000297.1 GCA_031277235.1 Tannerella sp. | reverse complement strand
CGTCCGGCTGGAAAATCCGTTCCGTTGACGACCCTTCTTATGGAGACGCAGGTCGTTCGCCGGCAAACTGTTACCGGAAATCTAAAATCAACGGGATGGGGCAATATACCTGGAACACGGCCACCAACGACTATAATTACGACACGCCCATGCAGCATCATATCTATCTGGTTTTGCCGGCTCCGTTGAAAGAAAACTGCACCTATACCCTCGAAATAGCGCCCGGAACGGAAACCGACAAAACGACAGTAGATGTAACTTTTGACATTTTCAATTCCCGTTCGGAGGCTATTCATTTGAATATCAACGGTTATTCCACTTCGTCGGTTGTGAAAAGCGCCGACGTTTACAGTTGGATGGGAGACGGGAAAGCCAGGAATTACAGTTCTTTTGCGGGAAACAAAGTATATCTGTATCACATTGATACAAAGACGGAAACGGAAGTCGGAACATTGCAATTCTGGAAAACGAATCAACGGGAAGTACAGCATAATTTCACGCAGTCGGACGTCTGGATTGCCGATTTTCACACCGACGTAACCCCCGGAAACTACCGGATTGCCATCGAAGGAATCGGTTGCAGCGACGATTTTGAAATCAGGGACGATATCTACAAAGTCCCGTTTGGCGTGTCTGTACGCGGATTTTTCTACATGCGCATCGGCGAAGACTGCATGGAATGCGTTCCCGTTCCGCGGAGACCTCTGTATATTCAGGACGTGAACCCGGCAAACACGAAAATATACATCACCGACATGCAGCCGTATCATCCCGACTGGAACAGTTTCTCCAGCGGAGATTACTGGGATAAACCGGACGACTGGCGACGCTACCGGAAAGCCGGTTTTCCCACCAATCCGCAGGCAAAAGGTGGACATTCCGACGCGC
Organism: Tannerella sp.; assembly: GCA_031277235.1. Taxonomy (GTDB): domain Bacteria; phylum Bacteroidota; class Bacteroidia; order Bacteroidales; family Tannerellaceae; genus Tannerella. Next base: position 7,736 of record JAITMT010000297.1, on the reverse strand, counting down.
TCGACTGGGACCGCCATCTGGGGCATGTATCCATTATTTACGATATGCTGCTGCCTTTTTACATGACGGGCGGAAAATTGACGGACGACGATTGCGGCATACGCGAAAGCGGAAACGGAATCCCCGATGTGCTGGACGAAGCCAAAAATGAAGTTGATTTCTGGCTGAACCTGCGCGACGGCGCCGGATATTCGCACGGATTGACGAATCCCAACGGCGCAAACGAACTGTTTCAGGCAGGAACAACGACAGTCGCGGCGTGGGCGAATGCCGTTAATTGCGCTACGCTTGCCTGGTGCTATCAGTTGATTGAGCAAAAGGAGTTGGAAAAACAGTATCTGGACTCGGCGATTGTCGCCTTCAACTACGCGATGAACCAGCCCGACCAGATGCTGAACAGAACGCAAGGCATGGGAGACATAACGGTCAGGGGAAAAGATTTGTTGATGACCGCTGCCGCTTTTCTGTACAATCTCACCGGCGATAGGCTTTATGAAGACATTTTTAATGCAAATTGCGAAATAAAAACCGCCAATGCCGTCGTAGCCAGCAATACCCGATTCCAGATATGGGGCGCAGCCGCCTATCTGTTTACAAAACGCCCCGTCAATTATCCCGGTCTGTACGAAAATATCAAAAGTTCCGTCATCAGCGAGGCGCATAGAAAAGAAGCGGATTTCATCAACGCCCGTCCCTCCCGGCGCGGGACGGACAACGACATCAACTGGTTTCAGACTTCGCAAAACATGCACCGCACCATGATTGCCCATGCCATAACCGATAACGCGGAAGAAAAAGATTTTTTCCTGAAGGCGTTGACTCTGGAAGCCGACTGGGGACTGGGACGCAATCCGTTGAATATTATCCAGATGACTACGGCGACTACTCCACTCGAACACAAACGCAGCGTAACCAATATTTACACCACCGGTCGAAATGACGGGACTCCGGGCATGCATCCCGGACATACGCCGTATCTGAACGCCTACGACTGGGGAGGTTTGATTATGGGAAATCCCAGTTGGCTGACCCAAAAAAGTTATCCTTCGGATGTGGCGCTGTGGCCCATGGGCGAAATCTATTTTGATACCCGCTACGTGTATGCCCATTCGGAATTTACGCCGCAACAGACCATGCGTGGCAAAACGGCTTTATACGGCTATCTCTACGCCATTGACAAATTGCGGCACGAAACAGGCATACCGGCAATTCCTAAACAATTCACGGCAAAATCGGGGATACGGATTTATCCCAACCCCGCTTCCGATGTGTTTCGTTTGGTTACCGGTCAGAACGATGGATGCAGTCTGAAAATATTCAACCTGACGGGACAGTTGAAAATGCTCGCCCGCATCACAGCGCCCGAAACTGCCGTTGACGTCAGCCAATTGCCTGCCGGAATTTACATAGTAAGTGTTGATTCCGGGGGAATTACTGAAAGCGCCAAATTGACTGTTGCGCGTTGAGAAGGACGATTTACTTGAAAAGATAGATTCTATCATTGTATAAGTGTTTCAACAAAAAGATCGCTACGGTTGTTTGTTAATTGAAATTAAATTTCTTACCTTTGCCGCTTCAAAAACAAGAATATATGAAAGAAAAACACAAAATCTGCTCCGTCTTAATGGCGTTGATGATGGGCACGGCTGCATTTGCAGGCAATTACAACGGCTTCAAGGTGTCGGTTTACACCCGCGCTTATGAAGTGGAAAAAATGAAGGATCTGCACTGGCTGGATTCAACCTGGAATATTATTTCAAGCCAGTTGAAAGTGGATAAAATCTATCTGGAAACGCATCGCGACCTGCTGATTGTTTCCGACGAAACCCTCGAACAGGCAAAAAAATTCTTCCGCGACAGGGGGATTGAGGTCGGCGGAGGCATCACCTACACCATCAATGAATCCAACAGTTTCGAAACGTTCTGCTATTCAGACCCGGAACACCGGAAAAAGGTGCAGGAAATTGCCGAACACACGGCTAAACATTTCGACGATTTCATCCTCGACGACTTCTTTTTTACAAGTTGCAAATCGGACGTCGAAATCGAAGCGAAAGGCAATAAAAGTTGGACGCAATACCGCACGGAACTGATGACGGAAGCGGCTGTAAATTTGGTGATTAATCCGTCCAAAAAAGTGAATCCGAAAGTAAAAATAATCATCAAATATCCCAACTGGTATGATCATTTCCAGGGACTGGGTTTCAATCTTGCCACGGGACCTCAACTTTTCGACGGCGTATGGACCGGCACCGAAACCCGCGATCCGGCAAGCGCCCAGCATCTCCAGAACTATTTGAGTTACAATATTATCCGCTATTTCGAGAACTTGCGTCCCGGTCATAATTTCGGCGGATGGGTGGATAGCGGCGGCTCGAATCTGGGCATGGATCGCTATGCCGAACAACTTTGGCTGACATTTTTTGCCAAAGCGCCCGAAATCGCGCTGTTTGCTTACAATCAACTGATTGGCGTACGCCTGAATCCCCAGTTTCACCGTACTCCCTGGCAGGGACAGGGCACAAGTTTCGACTACGACGAAATGATGAAACCCGTGAATCTGAACGGACAAACGGTTACTCCCACCACGATTGCGCGGGTGGCGGGATATACGCTGGAAAAAATTGACGCTTTTATTCCCGAATTGGGCAAACCCGTGGGAATCAAATCGTACAAGCCTTTCCACTCGCTCGGCGACGATTTTCTGCAAAACTATCTGGGTATGATAGGTTTGCCGATGGACATGTCTTCGGAATTTCCTACCGACCAGAAAGTGGTTTTGCTCACGGAACAGGCTAAATATGACGACGATATAATTGCGAAAATCAAAGGGCAACTCGTTAAAGGCAACGATATTGTCATTACCAGCGGCTTGCTCAAGGCGATTCCCGAAAAAATCGCCGACATAGCCGAACTTCGCGCCGACAAACTCGCGTTGGTCAATGATTTCGGCATGGCGGGAAAGGCGGACAAAGACCTGTTAATTACGCAAGTACTCTACCAGACGAACGATTCGTGGGAAGTTGTCAGCGCCGGACGCCCCCTCTCCAAAGGCGTCAGCGGGTATCCGATGCTGCTTCGCGCACCTTATTCCAAGGGAAATCTCTACGTGATGACCGTTCCCGAAGACTTCGGCAATCTCTATGATTTGCCCGTGGGCATCCTCAATGCTTTCCGTCAGACGCTGAGCAAGGATTTGGACATGCGGATTGACGCTCCGGCAAAAGTCGGTCTTTTTCTTTACGACAACGGAACATTTATTGTGGAATCCTTTCTTGATGAGCCGGTTACCATTAAAATCAACACTAAGGAAGGTATTGATAAAATAACCGATTTGCAGAGCGGAGCCGTTATCGAAAAAGCGCCGGCAGACAATACCGCGCGCCCGTTCGGTTCCCGTTTCAGAGCGGATGACAAGAACAATGTTTTCAGCGTTACGCTCCCACCCCATTCTTTCAGAGTGTTTACGCGATAATTAAAACGCATGAAAAATTTATTGATTGCAATTGCCTGTCTGTGGTTTGTTGCGTTGCAACCGGCAATATCTCAGGAAGATAAGGCGATGGAACAACTCAAGCGGGAAATCGTTCAAGACCTGACGGACAATATTTTGCCTTTTTGGGCAAGTCGGTCGCCCGATCCTTCCGGCGGTTTTTACGGGACGTTGAATTTCGACGGTACGCCCAAGGAGAATGCGCCGAAGGGAGGTATCCTGAACGCCCGCTTGGTGTGGACATTTTCCGCAGCATATCGCCTGTTGAAAGACGGACGCTATCTGGCGCTGGCGGACAGGGCGCAGCGTTATTTCCTCGACCATTTCATTGACCCGGAATACGGTGGCTCATTCTATATCCTGAACGCCGACGGTACGCCGCGCGACGCGCACAAGGACACTTATCAGAACGTTTTTGCCATCTACGGGCTTTCGGAACATTACCGCGCTACGGGAAACAGGGAAAGTCTGGACGCAGCCGTCGCCGTCTATCGAAATTTGATTGAGCACGCCTGGGATTCGGTGAACGGGGGATTTATCGAATCTTTTACGCGCGACTGGAAAATGATGGAGATGGAATCTCCCAAAACCATGAATACCAACCTCCACGCCCTGGAAGCCCTCACAAATCTGTACAGGGTTTGGAAGGACGACGGTCTGAAGCAGCATTTGCGGGAAGAAATTGACGTCATGTCGCACAAGGTGCTGAACCAAACGACCTGGCACGAACAACTTTACCTGACGATGGACTGGAAAAATCAGAAAGATATTGATTCCTACGGTCATGATATTGAATTTTCGTGGTTGCTGGTGGAAGCCGCCGAAGTCCTGGGCGATGAAAAAATACTGGAAGATACCCGTCGGATTGCCGTAAACGTGGCTGCCGTACAGTTGGCGCAAGGCATAGACCAAAGCGGAGGCATGATGTACGAAAAAACGGGCAACCATTTGAATGACAATCGCGAATGGTGGCCCCAAACCGAAGCGGTAACGGGATTTCTCAACGCCTGGCAAATCAGCGGCGACCCGAAATTCCTGGATGCGGCGGTACGCTCATGGGAGTGGATAAAGACTTATATGATTGACCGTGAGTACGGTGAATGGTACAGCAATGTCTATCCCGACGGCGCTCCGCAAAAAAAGCGCGTGAAAGCCGACCAGTGGCGTTGCCCCTATCACAACAGCCGCATGGGATTTGAGGTGATGGTGCGGGTGGAATGAAAATACACTTTTTGATGTATTTTGCGATGTTTCCCGGTACGGCTAAATGATAAAAATTCGGGAAATTATAGTTCCTGAAAGCAAGTTTTTTCTCAAATTATAGTTTATAATCGGGAGAAAGGTAGTATTTTTGCACCAAAAATAGAAAAATATATGAAGAAAGACAGCGCTATTTTCGAGATTATCGAGCGGGAACATCAGCGTCAGCTGAAAGGAATTGAGTTGATTGCTTCCGAAAACTTTGTGAGTGAGCAGGTTATGCAGGCAATGGGCAGTTGCTTGACGAATAAATACGCCGAAGGCTATCCGGGCAAACGTTATTACGGCGGCTGCGAAGTGGTGGACGAGAGCGAAACGCTTGCCATTGAGCGACTTAAAAAACTTTTCAACGCCGAATGGGTGAACGTGCAGCCTCACAGCGGAGCGCAGGCTAATGCCGCTGTATTTCTGGCGGTTATGAATCCCGGCGATACGTTTTTGGGACTGAACCTTTCGCACGGCGGACATCTTTCGCACGGATCGCCCGTAAACAGTTCCGGAATCCTCTATCACGCAACGGAATACAATGTGAAAGAGGAGACGGGGCGCGTGGATTACGACCAGATGGAAGAAGTCGCTTTGCGGGACAAACCGAAAGTGATTGTAGGCGGCGCATCGGCATATTCCCGCGAGTGGAACTATCAAAGAATGAGAGAAATAGCCGATAGGATCGGTGCGATTTTGATGATAGACATGGCGCATCCGGCGGGACTGATTGCAGCGGGACTGCTGGATAACCCGCTTCAATACGCGCATATCGTTACTTCCACCACGCACAAAACGCTTCGCGGTCCGCGTGGCGGCGTGATTCTGCTCGGCAAGGATTTTGAAAATCCGTGGGGCAAAACGATGCCTAAAGGCGAAATCAAAATGATGTCTCAATTGCTTGATTCCGCGGTGTTTCCGGGTATTCAGGGCGGTCCGCTCGAACACGTCATTGCGGCAAAAGCGGTGGCTTTTGAAGAAGCCTTGCAGCCCGAATACAAGGATTATCAAGCGCAGGTAAAGAAAAATGCGGAGGCTATGGCAAACGCTTTTCTGTCAAAAGGTTACAAGATTATTTCGGGCGGTACGGACAATCACAGCATGTTGATAGATTTGCGTACCAAATTCCCCGAACTGACCGGTAAAGTGGCTGAAAATTTGCTGGTTAAGGCAGATATTACCGTCAATAAAAATATGGTGCCGTTTGACAGCCGTTCGCCGTTTCAGACGTCGGGAATTCGCATCGGAACGCCCGCCATCACGACGCGCGGCGCGAAAGAGCCGTTGATGGGCGAGATTGTGGAATTGATAGACCGTGTTTTGTCAGCGCCTGATTCTGAGGCAACTATCGTCGCTGTTCGCGAAAAAGTCAATGCAATCATGAAAAATTATCCGCTGTTTGCCTGGTAAAATGTTAAATTATTGAAAATTAGATATTTAAAAGAATGAAAAGAAATATTATATTAACCGTTATTTCCATGTTGCTGGTCGTTACCGGCTGCAATCAATCGCAGCAAAAGGGCGAAATAAAGTCTTACAATCAGGGAATTAACATCATTCCCAAACCGCAAAGTTTGACGCTTGGCGAAGGAGAATTTACGTTGAACGATAAAACGGTTTTCGTCGCTGTAACGCCTGAATCCCGGAAAATTGCCGGTTTTTTTGCCGATAAAATCAACGCTGCGACAGGTTTTTCCGCCGCTGTGAGCGAACAGGAAACAGCGAAAAACGCTATCAATCTGATAATTGATGCTTCGTCGGAAATGAATGACGAAGGCTACACGCTGGACGTAACGCCTGAAAATGTTACCGTTACGGCAAAAACGCCTCAGGGACTGTTCTACGGTATGCAATCGTTCATGCAACTGTTGCCCGCCGAGATAGAAAGTCCTGAAATAGTGCGTAATATAGCGTGGAAGGCTCAAAGCGTCTCGGTGAAGGACGAGCCGCGCTTTGGCTATCGCGGCGTGATGTTGGATCCTTGCCGGCATTTCATTCCCGTCGAAAATATGAAAAAGCAGATTGATGTGCTTTCCCTGTTCAAAATCAATCGTTTACACTGGCATTTGACCGACGATCAGGGCTGGCGAATCGAGATCAAAAAATATCCGAAACTGACGGAAATCGGCGCCCGGCGAATCGAAGACGACGGCAAAAATTACGGCGGATTTTACACGCAGGAGCAAATCAAGGACATCGTGGCGTATGCTGCGGAGCGTTTTATTACGATTATTCCCGAAGTGGAAGTGCCGGGGCACGAACTGGCTGCGATTGCCGCCTATCCGTGGCTTTCGTGCACGGGCGATAGCGTCAGTCCGCGCATCATTTGGGGCGTGGAAGACATTGTGCTGTGTCCGGGCAAGGACAGTACATTCAGTTTTCTGGAAGATATTTTTGCGGAAGTGGCGCCGCTGTTTCCGGGCAAATATTTCCACATCGGAGGCGACGAATGTCCGAAAATATTTTGGGAGAAATGTCCGTTGTGTCAGAAACGTATTAAAGATGAAGGTCTTAAAGACGAGCACGAATTGCAGAGTTACGTGATAAAAAGAGTGGAAAAAATACTCGAAGGTTACGGAAAGAAAATTATCGGCTGGGACGAGATTCTGGAAGGCGGACTTGCGCCGTCGGCTACGGTGATGTCCTGGCGCGGCGAGCAGGGCGGTATCGCGGCTGCCAATCTTGATCACGACGTGATTATGACGCCGAGTTCCGGCGGAATGTATATTGATCAGTTTCAGGGAGATTTCAAACTGGGACCTGTCGCAATCGGCGGCTACGACCCGCTTTCGAGGGTGTATGCTTACAATCCCGTGCCCGACACGCTGGCGCAGACGGGTAAATCTCACTATATCACCGGCGTACAGTCGAATATGTGGTCGGAATATCTCTACACGACCGACATTATGGAATACCGCCTCTATCCGAGAATTTTGGCTACGAGCGAAATTGCCTGGACAATGCTTGAAAACAAAGATTATCAGGATTTTGAGAGACG
>JAITMT010000256.1 GCA_031277235.1 Tannerella sp. | reverse complement strand
ACATTCAATGTGGACGAAAACGCCACTTACCTGAGTCAGGAATGGAATCCCGCCAAAGACCCGCTCACCGGCGACGCCATGAATGCCTACAACGACGGTCCCCTTGCCGACGGCAGCATCATGGGACCGTTCCTGGAGGTGGAAAGCGTTTCACCGGCAGCGTTTCTCAAGCCGGGAGAATCGCTGAGCCACGTGCATAACGTGTTTCATTTTATCGGGGAGGAAGCCGATTTAAGTCCGGTTACGGAAAAACTGTTCGGGGTTTCCATCAGCGAAATTACGAAAGCATTTTAAGGACAAAAGTTATGATATCCATGTTCAACATGATACCTGAAATCGTCGGCATCCCGGTAGGGATGCATCGCTCGGTAGAAAATAGATGCCGTTGTCGGTTGCATTCCATACGGAATGCATCCTGTGTGTGGATTGCCTTTCTACCGGGCGATGCAATCCTGACGGATTGCTTTCCAATTGAATAATTATAAATTTTAAAAATAAATTTCATATAATAAGCAAAACAGATGAACAAAACAAACTATCCTAAAATTGGTATCCGCCCGATTATTGACGGGCGGAGGCAGGGAATCCGGGAATCCCTGGAAGAAACGACCATGGATATGGCTCGCAGTGTAGCCCGGTTGTACGCCGAAGAATTGCGCTATCCGGATGGCAGCCCGGTGCAATGTGTGATTGCCGACACCTGTATCGGCGGAGTAAAGGAAGCTGCGAACTGCGCAGAGAAGTTTGAACGCGAAAACGTGGGTCTTTCCCTGTCCGTAACCCCTTGCTGGTGCTACGGATCGGAAACGATTGACATGAATCCGCTCATTCCGAAAGCGATTTGGGGCTTCAACGGTACGGAACGTCCGGGAGCCGTTTATTTGGCGGCGGCGTTGGCGGCTCACAATCAGAAAGGATTGCCCACCTTCGGAATTTACGGCAGGGAAGTCCAGGACCTGGGCGATACCGTCATCCCCGAAGACGTGGAGGAGAAATTGCTGCGCTTTGCCAAAGCCGGACTGGCGGTGGCAATGATGCGGGGCAAATCGTATTTAGCCATCGGCACGGTATCCATGGGCATAGCCGGTTCGCAGGTCAATCCCGATTTCCTGCAGGAATATCTCGGAATGCGAGCCGAATATGTGGACTGTTCGGAAATTCTCCGTCGCGTACAGCAGGAAATCTACGACAGGGACGAATATGAAAAAGCCCTGGAATGGACGAAAAAGCATTGTGCCGCCAATGAGTTGCCCGACCACAATCCGGAAGCCATTCGCCGCACGCGGCAGCAAAAAGATGAAGATTGGGAATTTGTCGTGAAAATGACGCTGATCATGCGCGATTTGATGATCGGCAACGAAAAACTCGATTCCATCGGATTCGGCGAAGAAGCGCTGGGACACAACGCCATCGCCGGTGGATTTCAGGGACAGCGGCAGTGGACGGACTTCATGCCGAACGGCGATTTTTCCGAAGCGATCCTCAACTCGTCCTTCGACTGGAACGGGATTCGCGCGCCCTTCGTTTTTGCCACCGAGAACGATTACCTGAACGGTATATCCATGCTGTTCGGGAAATTGCTCACGAATACCGCCCAAATGTTTGCCGACGTGAGAACTTACTGGAGTCCCAAATCCATCGAGCGGGCTACCGGCTGGAAACCCGACGGCATAATGAAAAACGGAGCGATTCATCTGATCAATTCCGGCTCGTGCACGCTGGACGGAAGCGGTCAGCAATGCATAATGGAGTGCGAGCCGGCAATGAAACCGTTCTGGGAAATTACCGAAGAAGAAGTCGAAAAGATGCTGGGCGCAACCCAATGGGGACCCGCTTCGCTGGAATATTTCCGCGGCGGAGGCTTCTCGTCCAAGTTCCTGACCAAGGCGGGTATGCCGGTAACGATGTGCCGCCTGAATTTGGTGAAAGGGCAGGGTCCGGTACTGCAGATTGCCGAAGGATGGACGGCGACTTTCCCCGACGAGGTCTTTGCAGTCATTGATAAACGTACGGACAAAACCTGGCCGTCCACGTTTTTTGTTCCGCGCATTACGGGCGAAGGTCATTTCAAGGACGTTTATTCCGTGATGAACTATTGGGGAGCCAATCATGGCGCTATCAGTTGCGATCACATCGGAGCGGATTTGATATCGCTCGCTTCCATGCTTTCGATACCGGTTTGCATGCACAACGTGGACGAAGAAGAAATCTTCCGTCCGTCCGCATGGAATGCCTACGGCTCGGACACGGAAGGCTCCGATTACCGCGCCTGTGCAACGTATGGACCTTTGTATAAATGATAAGGTAGAAGAACGATAACGGGAGGCTTTGCATTTCGAAGGGCTGACCTCCCCATTATCGTTGTCAATGAATACTTTGTCCGTACTCTATTGAATGATAGACAATAAAATTACATCATGACTAAACGATGTTTTTTCGCTTATCTATTGTGCAAAGGTACGAAGAGTAAATTGAAGAATTTAAATTTTAGCGTAAAAAATAAATTATGTACCAATGAAAAAAAACAGTTTTTTAGAAAATTTATCCTTTTTAATTAGCTTATTCTTAGCTTTTTATATGGGATTAAAAGTAACAGATGTGAAGGCGGATAATTTACAGAATCCCGGCAAGAAAACCGTTACGGGAATAGTGCTGGATGTGGAAGGAAATCCGCTTATCGGAGTCAGTGTGGCAATTAAAGGTACCGGTACCGGTACTGTTACGGATTTGGAAGGAAAATATGCCAGTCCGTCTGTAAGCAGTAGTGACGTCTTGACTTTTTCTTATATAGGCTATCAGCCTTATGATGTGGAAGTGAAAGATTTGACAGTTCACAATGTAATTTTGCGGGAAGCCTCGGTTCTTTTGGAAGACGTGGTGGTTGTCGGTTATGGAACCCAGAAAAAAGTTTCCGTTACGGGAGCGCTCTCGACAATTAACGTCACCGAATTATTATCGGTTCCGACCGCTAATTTCTCCAACAGTATAGGCGGGCATTTACCCGGGTTGATCACCCGGCAAACCAGCGGAGAACCGGGATTTGACGGCGCACAGATTTTTGTTCGCGGTATGAGTACGTGGACAGGTAACAGAGCGCCTTTGGTTTTGGTGGATGGTGTCGAACGGGATATTAATTTGGTGAATCCACTTGAAGTAGAAAACTTTACCATTTTGAAAGATGCTTCGGCAACGGCTGTATATGGCGTCAGGGGAGCTAACGGCGTAATTTTGATCAACACCAAAAAGGGAATCAAACAAGCCCCAAAAGTAACTTTCCGATCAGAATGGGCAGTATTAACCGGTATGCGGTTTCCCAACTATATTAATGGATACGAATTTGCATCCCTGATGAATGAAGCGTCTGAAAATATGGGAAGGGCAAAACCATGGACAGATGAAGATCTCACAAAATTCAGAGACCATTCGGATCCCTATCTTCACCCCGATGTCAACTGGACGGATGAGGTTTACAGGAAAAACGCCATGCAAGCGGTCAATAACCTGGGTATCAGAGGAGGAACAGAATCCGTACGGTACTATGTCAATGCCGGTTTTACCAAACAATCCGGATTGTATAACGAGGACAAATCACTGGATTATCGTACAAATGCAGATGTAAACCGTTTCAATTTCCGGTCAAATGTGGATGTGAATGTTACCAAAGATCTGGTTGTTGATTTGGGGCTGGGGGCTATCATCCAAAAACGGGATTATCAGGGAACGCCCGCCCAAACAATTTACAATGCAACCAGACAGATATCCCCCATCAGTTATCCTGTTACAAACCCGGATGGCTCCATAGCAGGCGGTCCTTCGTATATGCTGGAAAATCCGTGGGCGCTGACTACGCAAAGCGGTTATACCAACATGTACCAAAATACGATACAGGGTACTTTTGGTATAAAATGGGATTTGTCCACTCTGGTTACACAAGGTTTGTCTCTTTCGGGAAGATTTGCTTTTGACGCCTGGAATCACACCGAAATATTCCGAACTATTCCGTTTGGCGTATATCAATATACGGGTAAAAATGACGCCGGTGAAGACCAGTACACGGAGATTCGCGCTCCGGGTACTATGGGTTCAAGGGTAGAAAACGCCGGTAACAGATCAACCTATTGGGATCTTTCCTTAAATTACAACCGCAGTTTTGGAGATGGAAAGCATGATATCGCTGCTATGCTACTGTTTAATCAGCGGGAATTTGTTAATATTCAGGCGGCAAACGAAATACAAAATATCCCGGAGCGACATCAGGGTCTTGCAGGACGTCTTTCATACGATTATGACAACCGTTATCTGGCAGAATTTAATTTCGGTTACAATGGTTCGGAACAATTTCCCAAAGGTAAACGCTACGGATTTTTTCCTTCCCTGTCGTTGGGATGGATTCTTACCGGTGAAAATTTCTGGAAAATAGACTTAATTAATCACTTGAAAATCAGAGCATCTTACGGAATGGTGGGCAATGACGATCTCCGGATTAACAATGAAAAGGTCAGATTCCTGTATCAGACAAGAATGAATAAAACAGCCTGGGGATATTTCTGGGGACCCGGACATTCCTATACGGGAGACGGAATACAGGAAGACCAAATTGGAGCCGAGAATATTACCTGGGAAACTTCTACCAAATCAAATGTTGGATTAGATATTGGTCTGTGGAACAGTCAATTGACGTTACAGGCAGATGTATTTTTTGAAATGCGGGACAATATTCTTGTAGGAAGAGGAGTTATCCCGGATTTTACGGGAATTATCGCTGTCCCTTACGGCAATGTCGGAAAAGCGCAAAATTACGGATTCGACGGGATGATTGAGTATAAGAAATTAACTCCGACGGGTTTCTATTATTCGTTCAAGGGTAATTTCTCCTTTGCCCGCAACAAAATATTGGAAGACGACAGACCCGAACCTCTGTGGCCAAATCTGGATACGAAAGGGCAACGAATCTTTCAGGATTACGGATTCATCGCTTTAGGTATTTTTCAAAGTCAGGAAGAGATAGACAACAGTCCCAAGCAGGTTCTGATGGATGTTGTACGCCCTGGTGACCTTAAATATAAGGATGTAAATGAAGATGGCGTTGTTGACCAGTTTGACAAAACGCCCATCGGTTACGGACAAACGCCCGAAATCATGTTCGGTTTTGGCGGAACTGTTGCCTACAAGGGTTTTGATTTTACAGTTTATTTCACAGGCGCTGCCAATCGCTCTACCTTCCTGGACGGTACCGGAATGTGGCCGTATTCTTTGGAATATCCCAATTACAATATTTTCAGGGAATACTATGATAACCGCTGGATTCCGGGAGCAGCCGACAACAGCAAAGCTAAATATCCTGCAGCCATAGCAGGTCAAAACGTAAATACTCAACAGGTTTCCACAGCATATATGAGAGACGCCTCGTATGTGAGGCTGCAAAATGCTGAAATTGGCTATACGCTTCCAACCTCGATTTTAGAACAAATTAAAATCGAAAAAATACGGCTTTTTCTGAACGGTACCAACTTGTATGTTTGGGACAAGGTGAAAATCGTGGATCCTGAAATGACCCAAACGGGAACATACCCTATGCAAAGAGTTGTAAATCTGGGAGTACAGATCGATTTTTAATTTTTTAATTCTTAAAACAATGAAAAAATATAGTTTCATATTTTTAGCAATTTTCTCGCTGGCATGCTGGTCGTGCGAGAGTTATTTGGACAAGCAGCCGACAGGAGATTTACTGTTGGAAGATGTGTTTGAGGAACAGACCTATGCCGAACGGTACCTTTGGAATATCTACAGGATGGTTCCGTATGAGGCAAATTTTGCCGATCCGGGCTGGGAATGGCGCGGTCCTTATACCGGAGGATGCGACGAACTGGAAATCGCCTACGGCGGCTCCTATACCCACCTGATCAATGATGGCTCCTGGGGACCTACCAATGTCCAGGATATTCCGATTTGGAGAGAAGGTTACATAACGATACGCAAGTGCAATATTTTTCTTGAGCGTATTGACGGCGTCCCAATGGAAGAAGAAGAAAAAGAACGGTGGAAAGCCGAAGTTTATTTCCAGAGGGCTTTTAATTATTTTCTGCTTTTCAGGGCTTACGGTCCGTTTGTCTTACTTACGGAATCGCTCGACAGCGATGAGGATTTTCTGCAATATAAGCGTTCTCCCGTTCAGGAATGTGTGGATTTCATCGTCGAAGACTGTGACAAAGCAATAGCCGTATTACCGCCATCCGTTAACTCCGGACAGCAGGGCAGGGTAACATCTGTTGCCGCTATGGCTTTGAAATCAAGAGTATTGCTGTATGCTGCAAGCCCTCTGTGGAACGGCAATGCAGATTATGCGAATTTTAAGAATTCTGACGGTGAACAATTAGTACCGCAGACATACGATGCCGGTCGCTGGCAAAGGGCAGCCGACGCCGCCATTGACTGTATCACCCGGGCGCGGGCAGCAGGATACGATTTGTACCGTAGCGCAGACAATGATCCTTACTGGAATTATACCGGTATCTGGCAGGAATTAAATAACAGGGAATGGATATTCTACAAAAATGGCGGTATGTGGCAACATTTGAACAAGTGTTCGGACCCGGTCAGTTTTGGTTCATTTTCCATTATAAATCCTACACAGGAGATGGTAGATGCCTATCAAATGGCCGACGGCTCAACGCCCATTACGGGATACACCGATAACGGTTTGACGCCCATTATCAATCCTGCATCGGGATACACGGAAACAGGATTCGGCACTGAAGCCCACCCCAAGGGTTATTACCCTGCAGGAGTACACAATATGTATGTCAACCGCGAACCGCGCTTTTATGCCAGCATCAATTTTGCACGGCAAATCTGGAAACCCGATATTAGAGGCGGCGAACTGGAATTTTGGGCTGCAGGACGGGACGGTAGAAGAAACGCTGGGTCAGACTACTGCAAAACCGGGTATCTGATGAAAAAAATCGTTGATCATCAATGGCGTGATTCATATCAGGGGGCTGTTGCAAGACCTAATACCTGGGTTTATTTCCGCCTGGGCGAACAGTATCTGAATTATGCCGAGGCGTTGAACGAGGCGCAAGGTCCCGTTGCTGACGTATATACCAATGTGAACATCATTAGAGAACGTGCCGGTTTGCCGGCGCTTCCGCCGGGTTTGAGCAAGGAAGAAATGCGGGAACGGATTCAACACGAACGCCGGATTGAACTTGCTTTTGAAACGCACCGTTTTTTTGATGCAAGGAGATGGAAGATTGCCGAAACAACAGAAAACAAACCTATCCATAGCCTGAATATTTTTGCGGGCGAAAACAGGAACGATCCTGCTTTTTATGAACGTATGGAAGTGGAAAATCGCGTTTTTAATAGAAAACATTATCTGTGGCCGTTACGGGATGTTGAATTTGACAAGGTTCGCCAGACTGTTATTCAGAATCCCGGCTGGCCCGGCAGCAGTGATGAGCAATAATTGCTCTCTGATAAAATCATGCGACTGATAATTATTTACCTTTCATTAATGATGGCTGTTTTGTCTCCATCTCAGCAAAACGCACGGGGATGGAGACAATTAGCCCCGCCCGATACAGTCGGGATGTGGATTTGTCCTGCCCGGGGGAAACAGGCTATGCCGGTGTGGGGACACGCTCAGGGAATGGCTGTCGGACTTGCGCCAATGCCGGGTCCGAGGGGATTAATCAGAATATATACGCCTTATCTGGGATTGAAAACAGGAGACGTGATGAACTTTATCGCCCTGGAACCTGTTCCCGAAGGCAGCGAACAGCGCGGATTTTCCGAACTTGAAATGAGCGCTCTTGATGAAGGAAGAAGGGGCAAACGTTTCTGGAGTTCAAACGGTGATTCGGCAACATCTCCTTTAAGCGAAAAATATCCCGCAAGGGGAGTAATTGAAAAAATCAACGGGGAAGAAACGCTGACTTTGTATGTTTTCTCCGAGCCTTTCGACAACGGCGCAAAGGTTTATGTCCGTCTCCGGTTTTATCAATCCCGTCCTTACGAATTTGAAATAACGACTTATACTTATGATGATTCCGTTGATTTGGCGTATTTTATTACAACAGCGACCATGGGAAATAAAGCGCGTTTGAGAATTCTTTACTTGAAAGAAGGGCAAAAAACATCGCTCGAGTTATGGTCCGGTTATAGCGATAACGATTTTACGCCTCATCAAGTTTTTTCCGTGGATGATATGATTCGGGACAGCAAAGGAAACGCTTATTTTGTAGCGGCGCCTAACGAAACAAATTACGCGGAAACAGTGTATGCACCCGAAACAACCGATAATTGGCGGTTCAAGGGAATTTTTGCCACCCAATATTGGATAAAGAAAAACCCCTCGAAAGCCCTTCAAGGATTGGTGAACGGCCGTTTTGTTTACTGGGCAGGTAAAGCGCCGATTCCCGGAGGAATTGCTTATGAGAATTTTGAATTGAAGAAAAAATTCCGGCAAGGCGACCGGTTTGTATTTGGAATTACGCCATTATCTGCCGCCGAATTTATAAAGAATTTACAGCATTGAAAAAAACTCGGATATAAATGAATATTAGAAACTTATTATCCTTAACAACAGGAGCAGGATTCATTTCCTTCCCCGTTTTCGGACAGCCCGTTCAAAAACAGACGGCGGATAAGCCCAATGTGATCATCATAAACGTTGACGATTTGGGCTATGGCGACGTGGGGTGTTACGGGGCTACTAAAAGATTGACCGTTTGGCAAAAGGTGCCGTTTTTTGAAACAAGGACAGAGACACTCTAACG
Source organism: Tannerella sp. (assembly GCA_031277235.1). GTDB lineage: Bacteria > Bacteroidota > Bacteroidia > Bacteroidales > Tannerellaceae > Tannerella. Next base: position 6,980 of record JAITMT010000256.1, on the reverse strand, counting down.
ACTTCCCGAGGATCGGATTGACCCGGCAACAGCAGTTGAATGAGTTTCAAGTTTGATATTTTTTGCATATTCTTTCTTTTTGTTGTATTTTTGCGACATAAATAAATCCGCCATGAATATCAAAATTCTCATAATCACCCTCATCTGCGCGGCGGCGCTAACCCTGTCCGCCGCAGCGTCGCCTGTGAAAATCACTTCCCCCGACGGGAAAACCGAATTGCAGGTACTGTTCGATGGAACGCTGTCGCTGAAACTCTTTTCCGGCGGCAAGACGCTCATGGAAATAGACAGTATTTCCCTCGAAACCGACCGGGGTCTCGTGCCCTCGTCCCGCGCCAAAGTCCGTAACATACGGAGCGCGTCCGTCAATCGCATTGTCAAGCCCGTAATCCGCGAAAAGCAGGCGGAAATACCGGAAAACTACCGGGAGGCGACCGTCGAATTTTCCGATAAAACCCGCGTACAGTTCCGGGTTTACAACGATGGAATGGCGTACCGTTTCATCCTCGACTTGCCCGGCGACGTCAAAATCATCAGCGACCGCGCCGCTTTCACCTTCGATAAGGACGCGCTCCTCACCTTCCAGAAAGACAACGACAATCCCAACAGCGATTACGAAAAACCCTACGTAACGTCCCATATCGGCGATTTGACTGTCGGCGACATGGGAAATCTCCCCGCGCTGGTGCAGCATCCTTCCGGCGAATGCGTGCTCTTGCTCGAAGCCGATACGTACGATTATCCGGTCATGTGGCTTCAAAAGTCCGAACGGGGCTTGGTCTCCCGTTATTGGGGCGTTCCCGACGGCTATCGGGGCGGCGACGACTCGTGGTACAGGAAAAGTACCACCGGAAATAAGGATTATATCGCGCAGACGAAGGCTTCGCGAAATTTTCCATGGAAAGCGTTTGCCATAGCCGGAAACGAAACGGGATTGCTGACGAACCAGTTGGTTTATCTCCTGGGGCAGGAATGTAAAATCGCAGACCCGTCGTGGATCAAGCCGGGATGGGTGATTTTGGACTGGTGGGCGCGGCGCGGCATACACGGCGTGGATTTCAGGGCAGGCGTCAACAACGAAACCGCCCGTTACATGATTGATTTTTCCGCGGATTTCGGACTGCAATATTTTCTGTTCGATTTCGGATGGACGCAGGGCGAAGACCTCACCCAAACCGTTCCGGAACTCGATATGGCGGAAATGGTGCGCTATGCGAACTCCAAAAACGTGGACGTGCTGCTGTGGGTGGCATATTCCCTGTTTGACGAACAGATGGAAACCGCCCTGAAACAGTTTCAAGCGTGGGGAATCAAGGGCGTGAAAATTGATTTCATGAACCGCTCCGATCAGGAAATTGTCAACTTCTATTGGCGGGCAGCCGAGGCGTGCGCCCGGTATAAAATGGTGGTGAATTTTCACGGCGCATACCGTCCCGACGGACTGCGGCGGGCATATCCCAACGTGCTGACCCGCGAATCGCTGATTGAATTTGAATACAGCGGCATCATCCCGGAATACGACAGTCCCGACCACCATTGCACGCTGCCGTACATCCGCAACGTTGCCGGTCCGATGGACTACATTCCCGGAACGATGAACAATGCCACCCAAGCCGATTTTCGGCTGAACGGCGACAAACTCATGGGGCAGGGCACCCGCGCCCACTCCATCGCAATGGCTGTGATATTCGAAAGTCCCATGCAGATGATTCCGGACGCTCCGCCGCTTTACTACCGCGAACGCGAATGTACCGAATTTCTGACGAAGATTCCCGTGGAATGGGATGAAATCGTACCGTTGGACGGCAAAGTTGGTGATTACGTTTCGCTGGCGCGACGCAATGGAGACGCCTGGTATGTCGCCGCGATCACCGACCGGACTCCGCGAAACATGGAAATCCATTTCGATTTTCTGGAAGAAGGAAAAACGTACCGGATGGAAATCATCAAGGACGGCATCAACGCCGATGTTACGGCAGTTGATTACAAAAAGGAAACCGCCACGGTGAAAAAGGGAGATAAAATGCAAATCAGCCTGGCGCCCGGCGGCGGGTGGGTGGCGAAGTTGGATTTTTAGATTCAATCACCTGTAATCAAAGAACTTGACAACTTTTCGGCTGGTGGCGGGCATTTGTTTCTTGGCAATCAGTTCGACCGGCTCGAAAATAACGTCGGGAGCGACACGTATCTTGCTGCGGAACAGGTCTTTAATCTGCCGTAAAAATGTTTCGTTTCTGTTCGTGCTGCCGACTAAAATACGGATTCCATCCGTCCCGATCGTGTTGGTATAAACTTCGACGATGTAGTTTTCCACACCGGGAATATTTTCAAGAACATCATAAAGTGCTGTAGGATAAAGTGTTGTACCTTTATATTTGATCATCTGCCCCTTGCGACCGAGAATCGGTCCCAAACGTAACGTATTACGCCCACAAGCACACTGATCCTCAAAGCGATAGCATATATCGCCCGTCTTGAAACGCACCAGCGGCATCCCTTCCACATCAAGCGTCGTAATCGTGATTTCCCCCGCTTCATCTTTGCCGACGGGCTGGTTGTTGTCATCCAAAAACTCTACAATCGTCAGGTTGGGCTTGTGGTGGCAGCCGCACTCGTGCTCGCACTCCTGAAACGAAGACTGCATCTCGGTTGAAGCGTAATTCACGTGCATCGAAAGTTCGGGCCACAAAGCGTGGATTTTTTCACCCAATTTATTGAAAGTGTGTTCGTTGGTACGGACGCTTTCACCTACGCAAACGGCGCGTTTCAGCGATGAACGGCGGTAATCAATATGGTTAGCCTGCGCAAAATCAATCAGTTTCAGCAGAAAAGACGGCACGCAGACACAAACGTCCGGTTTCAGTCTGTTTATCATATTCCACTGTAATTCAGGGATTCCGCTACCTACACGAATCAACCCCGACCCGAATTTGAAACTGCCCATCATGCACGCCTGCCCCGCCATGAAACACCTGTCCACCGTAGCCATCAGTTGGATGACGTCGGACGGTTGGCAGCCGCACATTTCGTAGGAAATCGCTTCGCTGAGCGCCAGACGGTCTAAATCGTTTTTCGTTTCGGCAAACGTTACGGGCGTTCCAAGCGTACCCGACGTCGTTACGTAATCGAGTATTTTTGTGGGACTTACGCAAAGAAAATCCATGTTTCGCATTTGTAAATCCTGTTTGGTCGTTACCGGAATCTGCTGTAAATCTTCCAGATAGCGGATTTTTGAAATATCAATTCCTTGTTTTTCAAATAATTCCCTGTAAAAAGGAGAATGGGAAGCCACATATTGAAGCGCCTCCGCTAACTTTTTTTCCTGGTACGCTTTTATTTCCGATTGTGTAAAATATTGAATATCCATAACTTTGAACTTTTGAATCTTGAACTTTGAACCTTTAACCTCTCCCCAACCCCTCCCCACAAGGGAGGGGCTTTGTCAGCTGTCCGACTATCTTTCCTGTTACTTCTCCCCTCTCCTGTGGAGAGGGGTAGGGGGAGAGGTGTGAATCTTAAATTTATTTTCCACCGGATTGGCATAAATCCCTAAGAATATGCGCATTAAAACATCCCTTTCACCTTCGACCCGGCGCAACATTTCCCGGCAGCGTTCCTCGAAACGTTCTTTTTCTTCGGGCGTGTAATGATCTCTGTATAAACCGGTTCCCGATCGCAAATCGTTGGCGATGTAGTTGTTGTTGTGCAAAACGTAATTTTCGCGGATTCGCCGGTCTATCAGTGAAGCGATTTTCTTGTAAAATTCATTGGGCACATTATACTGAAAATCAATATCTTCCACTGTAATTGGCTTGCAGATGCTCAAATGAACTTTCCCTTTTCGCTGCAGAACGCCCGTTTGGATACTGTGCAAGTCTTCGTCCGGTTGTTTCACGTATTTGGCGCCGTTGCGGGACAGATATAACTCTCTCGTTTTCAGGAAATCACACGATTCAATTTCGTAGGAAATGGATAGGGGAACGATATTTAACTCTGACAATGAGCGTTTTAAATCTTCCGTATCACTCATACAAAACATTTTGATGATGCCCTGGTCGGTGGTATCGTTGCCGTCTTTGGTGCGACCGTTGCGTTGCGCTATCCAGATGGATTCACCTTTCTCCCTGATAGTGTGGCGAATATACTTTGACAATATCATCGAATTGTATAAAAATTCGCGGGAATTGCTGTTACGTATCACTTTGAACATTTTATTCGCTTTCCCGATATCCACCACCAATTGCGGGTGCATCAGATTACTTCCGAAAGTTATCTCACTGGTTTTCAGATTATTATCCAAGAGAATTGTTTGAAAAATGGAGGCGTCCAACACGATGTCCCTGTGGTTGGAGATGAAAAGATAATTTTTGCCGGGTTCAAGATAGTCAATTCCCTGATAATCCAATTGTTCAATAGAGTTTTCTATGATTGACCGGATGAAGGGATACATCGCCTTGCGCTGAAAATCGTCAACGGTTTGGATATTTCGCACCATATTACGCACATTTTCAACATCTTCATGGGGAAAAACAGATTGCGACATGTCCGCGAAAATCTCGCTGTCGGCAATCCTCAGCATCGCTGCGGGGATTTCGGCGTCCGTGTAAGGTCTTATATCGTCAAATTGATGATGCATTACGAGAAAATATGTTGGATTTGGGCGGATGAAAGTTGCTTATAATCAGGTCTTCCACTCTCGCCTTTCGCTTCCGGAAACGTAACTTCAAAAAATTCTTCATCATAAAACGACAACTTTGAACTTGTATCCGGATTGCATTCGATATAAGATATATTGCTGATTGACAGATTCTTGTTTTCGCAAATTTGTTTTACCAAGGAATAGCCGGCGTAAGTAACCGACGTGCCCGGATTATCCTGATATAACTCGGTAACTATCACGTATATCTCATTATTTTTGACAACGATTTTCAATCCGCATTTGGACGGCATATCCCATTGTCCGCGAAAATCGAAAACCTCATCGTAGTATTTTTCTGGAACTTTCATTATTAACCTGTTTAGTAAAAATAATCGGCAAAGATACTATTTTTTGACGAATTACAACAAATCAATGATTTTTTCAAGCCGGACGCCGTGCGAGCCTTTGAGGAGAATATGAAAACCTTTAAGAGGCTCATTTTTAAGGTATTCTGACAGTTTTTCAACCGTTTCAAAAACTTCAAAATTCTTGCCGACGGCAGCAAAATTTTCTCCGCAAAGCAACACCTTGTCAAATCTATAATTGCCGACCTGTTTGAGTATATCTTCGTGTAATTCAGCGCTTTTATCGCCCAATTCGAGCATATCGCCGAGAATCACGGCTTTGCCGTCCACATCCATGTAGGCGAAATTTTCGAGCGCCGCGCCCATACTGTCGGGATTGGCGTTATAAGTGTCTATAATCAGTTCATTATCATTGGTTTTCAAATATTGCGAGCGGAAATTGGCAGGCTTGTATTCCTCAATGGCTTTGTTGATGAGTTCCGGCTCGACATTGAAATACATGCCGATGGAAATCGCCGCCAGTGCATTCCAGAGATTATAACCTCCAATGAAACAGGTTTTTACATGATAAATCTCTCCGAAATCGTGAAACCACTCAAACGCCAGGAATAAAGCCCTGTCCGTCTCTTTTCCCGCGATAAAAGTGTAGTCTTTCATCGTCTCGCCGTAAGGACAAATATCCATCCCCCAAGCCATCTGTATCAGGTATTTATTTTCCTGATTAACAAAGACTAACATCCCGTTCTCCCGAATAAAATCGTACAGTTCGCCCTTCGCCCGGATGACGCCTTCAAACGAACCGAAACCTTCGAGATGCGCCTGACCGACATTCGTAATCAAACCGTAGTCGGGACGCGCGATTTCGCACAGCGCCGCGATTTCGCCCTGATGGTTAGCGCCCATTTCGATGACTGCAAATTCGTGTTCGGCAGTCAGTCGTAACAGCGTGAGCGGCACGCCGATATGATTGTTCAGATTGCCCTCCGTAAAAAGCGTTTTGTATTGCTGCGACAGGACGGCGGCGGTCAGTTCCTTGGTCGTCGTTTTACCGTTTGTGCCGGTTATCGCAATGACCGGAATTTCAAGCGTTTCGCGATGATGACGTGCCAAATCCTGCAAGGTTTTCAGCGTATCTTCCACCAAAATCATTTTTTCGCTGTTTTTCAACGCAACCGCATCGTTATCCACAATGGCATACGAACATCCTGATTCCAAGGCTTTTTCGGCAAAATCGTTTCCGTCGAAACGGTCGCCTTTCAAGGCAAAAAACAGGGAATCGGGCGGACACCGGCGACTGTCGGTCGTAACAATCGGATGTTGGAGATAGATTTCGTATAATTCGGGAATAGTCATATAAATAATTTATTATGAGTCGTTTATGTACCCCAACTTTCGCGGTCGAGATTGCGGTAATTGATGGCTTCGGCGATGTGGAAAGTTTGAATATTTTCCGAATCGTCCAGGTCGGCGATGGTGCGCGACAGTTTCAAAATCCGGTCGTAGGCGCGCGCCGACAAGTCCAGTCGCTGCATCGCATTTTTCAGCAACGTCAGTCCGGCTTCGTCGGGAACGGCGTATTGACGGAGTAACTTGCTGCCCATCTGCGCATTACAATAGACGCTCTGCATATTTTCAAAACGCTTTTTCTGAATGTCCCGCGCCTTGATAACGCGCTGACGGACAATTTCGCTGGGTTCCGCCGGTCGCTGTTCCGAGATTTTTTCAAACGGAACGGGCACGATTTCTATCTGAATATCAATGCGATCCAACAGCGGACCGGAGATGCGGTTCATATATTTCTGCACCGCTCCGGGCGGACACACGCAGGGTCGCGTCGGATGATTGTAATAGCCACAGGGACAGGGATTCATCGAAGCCACAAGCATGAAACTTGCCGGATAATCAACGGAAAAACGGGCGCGCGAAACGCTGATATGGCGGTCTTCGAGCGGCTGACGCAGCACTTCAAGCACGGC
>JAITMT010000242.1 GCA_031277235.1 Tannerella sp. | reverse complement strand
CTTTCGTAATCTTAAATTCGAGGCTCAGTTCAAATGCCGAAAATTCGCCGTCCGTAACGATGTCGCCGCCATTCGTTGATTCCGTGCCGTCGGAAGTGAGCACCGTGATAGCGCCGTCTTCCACCGTCCAGCCTTTCGCCGGAAAAGTCTCCGCAAAAGCGCCGCGCCAGCCGTCCGTTGTTTTGCCGTCGAAAAGCAAGCGCCATCCGGCTTCCTGTTCCACTTGGGTAACCGTGTTCGGCATACGGTTTATTTCCGGTGCCAAACTGCCCTGCATCAGGTTTTGCTGCACATTTTTCGTCATGATACGAATGTTTTTCCACTTGATTGCCTTGCCTTCCTTTTCCAAATCCCGCCCGATGGAATGTACCTGAAACGCGATAAATCCGCTTTTCGTTTCGCTGTCCAACAAATTAGCCGTGTTTACGCCATTGAGCCAAATGCGGATTGTATCTCCCAGACATTCAACACGGTAATGATTCCAGTCTGTTTTTTTGTAGGCATTGCGACCGGCTTCGTTATCGGTCAACGTTACGAGCCAGCCACGCCGCGCCTCGTCATAAATACCGCCGCTCCAAGCCCTTGCCGACGGGTCAATTTCGCACTGATAGCTGTGAACGCGACCGTTGTTGTAATCCTGCGTGCTCAAACTGCGGAACTGCACGCCCGAATTGAGCAGCGTATCGCACAGCACGTCAAATTCAAGGATAAAATCGCCGTATTCCTGCTGCGTCGCCATAAAACTGTTGGGCTGATCCTTCACCGAAACGCCGACCAGCATCCCTTCTTCCACGCTGAACGGCGCCTGTCCGTTCAATTGATTGAACCCCGTAAGGTCTTTACCGTTAAACAATTGTGTCCAACCGTCGCCTTGGGGTGTACACGCGCTTAATGCGATGATTAAGCCTGCTGAAATTTTAATTATTGACTTCATTATGAATAAATTTAAAGTTGTTTTATCGAAATGGTTTGCAAATGTACGGAAAAAATTTGAAAAATCTCCCTGAAAAAACATTTTTTTTACTTTCAAAAGAAATCCGATATGGAAAAAAACTTGCCGGATAACCCCTCAAACTTGGGAAAAGCGTCCTTAGGCTGTGGCAGAGTTCCATGTTAAAAATATTTCGTACCTTTGCACTCATAAAAAGAAATGAATATTTCGCAAACCGATATGTTTAAAACAAAAGATGGAAATTTTTTTTATTTCCGACCGGTTGAAAAAAAGCACTCGGCAGACAAAAAAACAACAAAATTCCGTACATTTGCAGCCTAAACTGAAAAATGACGATAAACGGAAAATGTATAGAAGCAAAACTTTGAAATAAATGGACAGACTTGAGCAATTATTAAAAGAATGGCGTGACGCGCACCCCTTGAACGCCTCACTTCAAAGGCGTTTCGACCAGGTCAACTTCAATTCCAACCATTTGGAAGGAAACACGCTCACTTACGGGCAAACCAGATTGTTGCTTCTTTTCGGCACAATAAAAGGCGAGATTTAGTACATCTCCGAAATCAACGAAAAAAATAATTATTCAATTACTTTAATATAAAGTCATTATGATCGACAAAAGACCTTTATTAAACGACACTGCAACAATTCCGACAGACGAAATTCAGAAAAATCATCCGGATTTTGTCATCTACGAGACAGATGACAAGGTGGCAAAAGTATCCGTGCGGTTGGAGGAGGAGACTGTTTGGCTGACACAGGCACATTTAGTTGAATTGTTCCATTCAAGTAAAGCCAATATCAGCGAGCATATTAAGCATATATTTGAGGAAGGTGAATTGGATAAAATGGCAGTTGTTCGGAAATTCCGAACAACTGCCGCCGATAGTAAAAATTATGAAGTCGCGCATTACAACCTCGACATGATCATCTCGCTCGGTTACCGGATCAATTCCAAAGTCGCCACAAAATTCCGCCAGTGGGCTACGGAGCGGCTGAAAGAGTACATTGTCAAAGGATTTACGTTGGATGATGAACGCCTGAAAAACGGCGGCCATACGCGTCATGACGTACATCAACAGGCAGTGGAAAAAGCCGAAAAGGAATTTGAAATATACCGGCAACGCGAAATGCGACAGTTGGAAAGCGATTTCGACAAAGCTATTAAGCAATTAACTCAAAAAAAATAAATCAATTATAATAAACAAAAACAGTATTTTATGTCAGAAAACTTTGGAAAAACGTGGTGGGGTGAACATTGGTTGCGCTCGCTGGAGAATGTGGATTACGATAACAGGCTGCCGCGCGGAGCTTCGTATGCACGTAGCGGACACGTAAAAAGCATCAAAATCGACGGCAACCAGATTGTCGCGAAAGTGTCGGGTAGCCGTCCGACTCCATACAAGGTAACCGTGATCGTGCCTCCATTCTTCGAGGAAGGGGTGGAACGGCTGATGAAGAAAATAATCGAACGTCCTGCGCTGATTTCCAAACTGTTGAACCGTGAACTCGATCCTGCCATCCTGACCGTTGCCGAAGAGTTGGGCCTGAAGGTTTTTCCCCGCCAATGGACGGATTTCAAGATGCAATGTTCCTGCCCCGACTGGGCGGTGCCGTGCAAACATTTGGCGTCTGTCATCTATATGTTGAGCCGTGAAATTGACAATAATTCGTTTTTAGTATTTGAAATTCACAATGTTAATCTGCTGGATGAACTGAAAAAACGGGAAGGCTATCGGCGGTGAAAACCACGAAATCAGACGATTGGAGCAACTTATTCCCGCGCTTTTCGCGCTCAATCCCGACCGAATGACCGATTATGAACCTTCTGTGGCGGCGTTTCACAAGATTTTGCTCGCTTCGTTGCATCTGGCAGCAAACGGAATGATCATTCCGCAAATCGTCAGGTTGGAAGATAACAGCTTTATAATCCGCTGGTTACCGGCTGTGATTGACAGCCGTGTAAAAACAGTTATCGAAAAACTGACTGCCATCTTACCTGAAAATTTATTGGAGGTTCATAAAGTCATCCGTAAAAAGGAACAAATTGTACCGATTGAAAATCAGACAGTTGAAACCCTATCGCTTTTTATCGGCATAATCGTGTTTCGACTGTCCAAACCGTCGAACGGCGAGTTGTTTGACGATATGTTTTTCAAAAACAAGTCCTACGCATTCACGGGAATAGCCGAAAATGCGCTGAGCGGCGGTATAAAAGTCTGGTTAGACCGTTATTACCTCACTGCCGAAACATACAAACCCATCATCACGGTGTCGGAAACATTGATGGAAGAATTTGAAGTAAATATCTCGGTGGAAGATACCACGCAACCCGATACGTTTCCGATTCCGCTATCCAACATTCTGAAACAGAAGCAGTACGAAAAATTTCGATTCAAAATTTTGCAGTCCGTTTCGCTGCTGACGCCGTTTATTCGCGGGTTGGACACCCATATCAACATGGGTGGCGACACGCCCGTCCGCTTTTCCAACGACGAGTTTGCTCCTTTTCTAACGGAAGTGTTGCCGGCCATTCGCCTGCTGGATATTAAAATCATGTTACCCAAATCGTTACAGGAATTGTTGCGTCCCAAAGTATCTGTTAAAATCAAAAGGAACGAAGCCGGACAAGGTTTTGTCAATCTGGACGATTTGCTGTCATTTGACTGGCAAGTGGCTATCGGAGAAACAATTATCTCGCCCGATGAATTTAACAGACTGATGAAGAATGCCTCCAAACTGTTCAGATTCAAGGAAAATTATATATATGTCAATGAATCCGATCTGGAGAAATTACACAAGGCATTTACTTCCGATAAACCGCTCAATGCCTTTAAGTTACTTCAAACGGCGCTGGCGGAAGAATACGAAGGCGCTCCCGTTCTGCTCACCGAAGAAGTGCGCGATTTGATTCGCGAACTGACCTCCGGCGAAGATATCCCTCTGCCTCAAGGGCTTAATGCTCAGCTCCGTCCCTATCAGCAGCGCGGCTTTTCATGGATGTATCGCAACAGCCGTATCGGTTTCGGCAGCATCATTGCAGACGACATGGGACTTGGAAAAACCTTGCAGGTGATTTCCATTCTGTTGAAATTCAAGGAAGAAAATACGATTGACAAGAAACGGAAAGCTCTCGTGGTCGTCCCTACCGGCTTGCTGACGAACTGGCAGGCGGAAATAGATAAATTCGCACCATCGCTTTCGGCTCATATTTTTCATGGGCAACAGCGTGACTTGCAGCAGTTTGATGCCGATATTATGCTGACGACCTACGGCGTTTTGCGCAGCGATTTTGAATCGTTGAAAAAGCATAAGTGGCAGGTAATGATTATTGACGAGGCGCAAAACATTAAAAATCACGACACTGCACAAGCAAAAGCCGTGAAAAGCATTCCCGCCGGCATCCGTATCGCCATGAGCGGCACACCCGTCGAAAATCGCCTGACCGAATTTTGGTCAATTATGGATTATGCCAACAAGGGATATTTGGGTACGGTCAAAACATTTAAAGACGACTTTGCCAATCCAATTCAAATATTTAACGATGAACGTGTTACAGATAAATTCCGGAAAATTACCGCTCCGTTTATGATGCGTCGCATGAAGACCGACAAAACGATTATTTCAGACCTGCCCGACAAAATCGAACAAAACCAGTTTGCGCAACTCTCTAAGCAACAGGCAGCTCTGTATCAGAAAACGATGGAAGCGGCCATGAAGGAAATTGAAGGCATCGGCGACGACAACGATCCGCAAACACTTTTCAAACGGCAGGGTTTGGTGTTGCAAATGATCCTGGCACTCAAACAGATATGCAACCACCCGACCCAGTTCCTGAAAAACGGACAGTTCGAAGCCTCGCTGTCGGGAAAAACCGAATTGCTTTTCGAACTCTTGGACAGCATCATGGACAGTGGAGAAAAGGTGCTGGTTTTCACGCAGTTTGCCGAAATGGGATCACTGCTCGAACGTTTCATCACGGAGCGTTTCGGCGAGAAACCGATGTTTTACCAAGGCGGTTGCAGCGTCAAGCAGCGTGAGGAGATGGTGCATCGCTTCCAGCACAACCGCGCCGACAAGATTTTCCTCCTCTCGCTCAAAGCTGCCGGTACGGGGCTAAACCTCACCGCCGCCTCGCACGTCATCCACTACGACCTGTGGTGGAACCCCGCCGTCGAAAACCAAGCCACCGACCGCGCCTACCGTATCGGTCAGAAAAACAACGTGATGGTGCACCGCATGATTTGCAAAAACACCTTCGAAGAGCGGATTGACGAAATGATTCAAAAGAAAAAACACCTTGCCGAAATGACCGTCGCCACCGGTGAAAACTGGATAGGTAAGTTGAGTAACAGGGAGTTGCGGGAGATATTCGGATGAAATAATAAAATGAATTTATATGACAAGGAAAACGGAAAGATGCGGAATAAAAAAATACTCCCTATCATCTAAAAAAACAGCATAATATACTAATATTAAGTCAAATAACTTATTTATACCTTTCTGATAAGTCCAGTATCTCGATGTTTCTAAATGCGGTCGGAAATCCTTCCGCCTGCAAGGCTATGCGACCGGATTTCAGCGGTCCGTCAGGGACGCGGTCGGTCATGTCTTCGGCTTTGACGGTCAGGCGCGTATAGGTCAAAACCGTATCTCCGTTGATGATGTGATGCACGATGCTGTCGCCCAGAACGACCACTTCGGCTTTCACCCACTCGTCTCCGGGGTAATTTTTGGATGACGACGAGGCGCAGTGAGCGGGGTAAAGTTCGTTGTTGATGTAAACATCGGTGCCGGGCGTGCAGACGTTTCCGGTCGTGTTCGTAACGGTTGAATCGGAGCCAAGCAGCTGAGCTTCAATGGATACAGGAAAAGATTGATCCAACAGCATGGATTCGGGCGATTGCGCATGCAGCATCATTCCGCTGTTCAGATACGACCAGCCGGGCGCTCCGCTGGCATGCGTGCCGAAGAACCGGTATTCCAGACGCAATTTGTAATGCGAATATTCGCGGTTGGTATAAATGTGTCCAAAGCGTTCGTTGAACTGATCATAAGCCCTGAAATCGCACTTCAACAGACTGTCTTCCACATAAAACGTATTTCCGAAATTTTCACCGACCGAATAGCCGGAAATTTTCACCGTCCAACCCTCCAAATCCTTTCCGTTGAAAAGCGAAACCCATTTTTCGACTTTTTCCGTCTCATCCGTTTTTTTCGCGGGAACACATGCGCCGAGCGCCAACAGTCCCACCAACACAAGCAAGCATAATTTATTCATATTTTTCTTTTTAAAATTTTCGGACAAAAGTAATCAATTTTGATGAAAAACAAAATTTTCAGCCTTTTCAGAAATGAACTGTCGCCATCGGTGAAAACCGGATTGTACACTTGAGTAATATGGAATTGAAGGAGATACGGAGTGTCGGGCAACAGCTAAAAAATAATTTCTCCATTTTGACTTGCAGCGTATTTTTTTGCTTACCTTTGCAAAGTTTAAATTTTAAGAGAAAATTTATGAATATTTTTTTGTATGTATTGGACACGCTTGCCGATTGGGAAATAGCTTATTTGACGGCTGAAATCAATACAGGACGATATTTCAAGAAAAACATCAGCCCTGTAAAGATTGTAAAAGTAGGGAATAATATGTCCGGGATTAAAACGTTTGGAGGGATGGAAATTTTTCCTGATATTGACGTGGATCATATTGATTTACATAATGGAGATTTGATTTTATTGCCCGGCGCGGATACATGGCTAAATGGAAATAATCACAAAATAATTGATAAGATTTCTGAAAATCTGAGTAATAAAGACATTACAATTGCCGCAATTTGCGGAGCAACTACCGCATTGGCAGATCATGGCATGTTGGATACATTAAATCATACAAGTAACGATTTGGAATTTTTGAAAATGTTTTGTAAAAACTATAAGGGAGAAAAATATTATGAAAACAAACCGGCGACCATTGACGGCAATTTAATAACCGCGAGCGGACTTGCTCCATTGGAATTTACGTATGAAGTTTTGAAAAAATTGAACATCATGGAAACCGATACTTTGAATGCCTGGTATCAATTATATACCACAAGAGAACCGAGATATTTTTATGATTTAATGAGGAGTTTGGAAGTATAAATCAAATAAATACAGTAAAGGAGATACGGTAATGCTTACTCGTAATGCTGCGATAGAAACGGTTAGAAGCTATGCCGAAGATATTAACAGACTTGGAATTAATCTTCGCAAAGTAATATAATTCGGCTCGTTTGCAAAAGAAATTCAACACGAATGATTGGATATTGTAAAAAATATCAGATTTGAAATAAAAACAGTACCTTTGTAGAAATATTCTTACAAAATGAATGATTTTTTCACATATAATCCGCTGTGGCATGGGCAAATAGGTAAGATTTATGCCCTTATTGAGCGTGTGAAAATTTCGGAAGAACAATCGAAAGATATTTTACATTTGCGAAGAACAAATCGTATTCTTACTGTTGGCTCAACAACCGCTATCGAAGGTAATCGCCTTAGTATTCAACAGGTTTTTGATGTGGTTAATGGAAAAGTTGTTTTTGCACCATTGCAAGATATTCAAGAAGTAAAAAATACATTTACTGCTTACGGGCAAATTCCTGCGTTAAACCCTTACAGCATTGATGATTTTTTGCAAGCGCACAGATTGATTACCGAAAATCTTGTTCAAGAATCCGGACAATTCCGCACCGTTGGCGTAGCAGTTGTCAATAGTAAAAGAGAATTGATACATTCGGGTGCAAATTTCGAGAAAGTGCCGACATTAGTTGCCGAATTGTTCGAGTGGGGAAAAAATACCGGCACCCACGATTTGATAAAAAGTTCGGCAATTCACTTTATGATAGAACACATTCACCCTTTCCGGGATGGAAACGGCAGGATTGGACGACTTTGGCAAACGCTTGTTCTCACAAAATGGAACGAACTTTTTGAATGGTTGCCTGTGGAAACGATGATTTATCATCATCAGGAAAAATATTACGAAGTCCTGTCGCAGTCGCAACAAAAAGACGGGACGATAGATTGCCGGCCGTTTATTGATTTTATGCTTGATGCCATTGAAAACGCAATGTGTAAATATGCAGATGGTGGTGTAAATGGTGGTGTAAATGGTGGTGTATTTGATGGATTAAATGAAACAGAAAA
>JAITMT010000460.1 GCA_031277235.1 Tannerella sp. | reverse complement strand
AACGAAGGAGATGCGTTCGGAATGCCGGTCAGTAATGAATACGGCAATGGTCTGTACACCTTGAAAGTGGATATGAACGCCATGCAACTCACGGTTACCAAAACGGGAGAAATTGACGTTAATGAGTTGCTGTCGGATAAACTGTATTTACGCGGCGACGCAGTTCCCTGGAAATGGGATTTTGACGACCCTGAAGCGCGTGTGCTGGATAAAACGGCTCCCGGCATTTACCGGATTGAAAACGTGCCGATTGATGTGTGCGGAGACAATAATTGCGGTTTTAAGGTATATCCGTTCAAGGAACTCGTCGGATGTATTTTCGGACAAGGCGCCGATGCCACGGATGATAATATCACGATGATACTGTCGGACGATAGCGGCGATCCGCAATTCCGTCCGGGTCGTCTCGGCTATTCAGGCGGCATTTATACGATAGAAATGAATTTCAACACGATGAAAATGACGTTAACGCCCGTTACTACGCTTATTATGAGAGGTTCAGTGATAGACGACGCCTGGAGTATCCCCGTAATTCTGTTTCAAATCAACGGCGACGAATACGAAGCCGATGATGTAAATATGACAATAGATGCCGAGCATAGGGTATTTAAAATATTCCCCGGCGTGAATGAATGGGAGCCTTGGTACGGACAAAGCCAGGAAGAAGGCGCTGTTTTCGGCGATGTCAGCCACTACGGAACTGGCGGAACGGCCACCCCCCTGCCGGAGACCGACCCGGCATTTGCCCCATTCACGGTAGGCTATACAAACGGAACTTATACGGTCAATCTGAATACGGCTACTTTGAAGTTAACTTTAACAAAAAAATAGAAGCCGGAAATCGCTGAATACAAAAGGATTAAAGGTTGCCTGCGGTAATCTTTGATCCTTTTGATTTTATTATTGTAACTTTAGGCGCTTTGTGGAAATCTATCGTCTGCTTACTTTTGTCCGGCAAATGACTTGCAAATCTCATCCCAATCCCCTATCTTTGCATCCGCAAGAACCGAATTATTTTTTGAACATGAAAACAAACATCTTAAAATCAATTCTATACGCCATCATTCTCGGAAGTGTGGCAGGATGCGGAAACGGTGAAATGGATTTGGAAAACGGCGAAACGGAAAAGAAGGACGCCGTTCTCTGGCAGGCTTATCCCAATGCGTTGATTGGCGACGGAAAAATTATTCTGACGTGGCAAAATTTCCATCTAACATCCTACTTTTATGATCCCGATGCTCCGAAAATAACCGATCCCGATTTCTTTGTTCTCTACCAATCCGAAGACAACGAAAAATATGTTCGGATAGCGGAAATTGAGAGGGACGCGACCAAGGAACAGAATACCCATGTCATTGACGGTCTGACAAATGGCAAGACTTATTACTTTCATATCGTAACCGAAAAGAAAGGGCTGGAGTCCAAAACATCGGCTGCGATTATGACCGTACCGAATCCGCAAAAAGGATATGAGGTTTTTCTTGAAGCGGAAGGCAGGCATACGTTGTGGTTGTCTTCCCTGTCGTCCGACCGTAAAAAAATAGCATACGTGGACGTCAATTACACGTGGGATAATGGAAATTACGGTACCGTAGCCGCATTTTTCTCCAACATGGACGGAACGGAACAGGAATTGATCGGTCTGGATTACACCGACCCCGTATGGTTGCCCGGTGAAAACAGGCTTCTTTTCCGCATGGATAAAGGGAATACGGCAGATATTGCGGTATTCGACTGTGCCACAAAATCCGTTACAAGTCTGACCCGTGATGAAAAGTTCAACTATTTCCCTGCCGTGTCCGCAAACGGCAAGCAGGCGCTCTATCTTTCGGACAAAAACTACTTCCTTCTTGATTTTCAAACCGGTAATATTCAACCGGTTGTTACCGGGGAATGGGAATATCTCCAGCGTCCGGAATGGATAGACAACGGGAACTTTGTGTTTTCCGGTCGCGAGGCAGAAAAACCGAATCAACTGTATCGGGCATCCGTTTCCGACGGAAAAATACAGCCGCTCATACCCTCGGAATGGAATGATTATAACCCTGTTGTATCGCCGGATGGCAAGAAAATCGCTTTCATATCCGAAAGGTCGGGCGTCAATCAAGTATGGGTTTACAGTTTTGAAACCCGAAAATACAGACAGATGACCGGTTACTCGGAAAACGATTATTTTTATACGGATTGGCAAAAAATCAACTGGCAGGACAATTCTACAGTTGTTTTTACGCTTGTCTATACTCCGGGCGAACGGCACAGGCTTGTCCGTCAAAGCGTTGAATAAAAAAAATGATATATGATGAAAAAAAACAGCCTCTTGCTGCTCTGTTCCCTTTTGCTCGTTTTGGCGGGAGCGGGCGGATGCAAAAAAACTGAAAAAATGAAAGAAGTGCAATTAATCACCCTCGACCCCGGACATTTCCATGCGGCGCTGGTGCAAAAAACCTCCTACCCGCAAGTGTCCGACGAAGTATATGTCTATGCTCCGGAAGGCGATGATTTGCAGGAACATCTGAAAAAGGTCGAAGCCTACAATACCCGCAATGACTCCCCTACCCGCTGGAAGGAAACCGTCTATACCGGCGATGATTTTCTGGAAAAAATGCTCGCCGAAAAAAAGGGAAACGTCATGGTTACAGCCGGAAACAACGGCAGAAAAACGGAATATATCCTCAAGACTTTGCAAGCCGGAATCCATGTGCTGGCAGACAAGCCGATGGTCATTGTTCCCGAACAGTTCGACCTGTTGAAATCCTGTTTCGATGCAGCCCGCGAAAAAAATGTCCTGCTCTATGACATTATGACCGAGCGCTATGAGGTTACAACGCAGTTGCAGCGCGAATTTTCCATGCAGCCGGAAATTTTCGGTCGGTTGGAGGAAGGAACGCCCGACAATCCGGCGGTAACAAAAGAAAGCGTTCATCATTTTTTCAAGACCGTCTCCGGCAATCCCTTGAAGCGTCCGGCATGGTTTTTCGACGTTGAGCAGCAGGGCGAAGGAATCGTTGATGTAGCCACGCATCTGGTGGATTTGGTGCAGTGGGAATGTTTTCCCGAACAAATGCTGGATTATACGAAAGACATTGAATTAATCCGGGCGAGACACTGGACGACGCCGCTGGATTTGCCTCAATTCACGCAATCCACCGGTTTGGACAATTATCCCGATTATCTGAAAAAAGATGTTGTAAATGACACATTGCAAGTCTATTCCAACGGAGAAATCATCTATCGCCTCAAGGGGATTTGCGCCAAAGTATCGGTTATCTGGAATTACGAAGCGCCTGCGGGTGCGGGAGACACGCATTATTCCATCATGCGGGGAACGAAAGCGAATTTGATTATCCGACAAGGCGCTGAACAGCAGTATATTCCGGCTCTGTATATAGAGATTTCCGAATCCGTCAACCTGCAAGAAGCGACGGCAAATCTGGAAAAAAACTTCCCGAACGTGGAGAAAAAATATCCGGGCGTCACCCTGAAAAAACTTTCCGACCGGGCATGGGAAGTGCAAGTCCCACAGCATTACCATAATGGGCATGAGGCACATTTCGGACAGGTAACGGAGAACTTCCTGCAATACCTGCATGACGGCAAACTGCCCGAATGGGAAGTCCCGAACATGATTGCCAAATACTATACGACGACGCAGGCGTTGAAAATGGCGAAAGAATGATTTCAATTGACAATGAAATCCAAAATCGTAAATCAAAAATAAAAAATTATATAATCCGTAATAAAAAAAACAGAAAGATGAGAACAGTAAACGAAACCGACCTGGAACATCTGCGTCGCTGCATCGAACTGGCGGCTGAAGCGTTGGCGGCAGGCGACGAGCCGTTTGGTTTGACGCTGGTTGCAGCGGACGGCTCCGTGTTGCTCGAGGAGCGCAATCGCGTAGTTTCTTCCGGCGACCCCACCCGTCATCCCGAATTTGAACTGGCGCGCTGGGCGGCAATTCACCTGACGCCCCGGGAGCGAGCCGAGGCAACCGTCTATACATCGGGCGAACACTGCCCGATGTGCGCCGCCGCACATGGCTGGGCAGGGCTGGGGCGCATTGTGTACGCGACCGGTACGGAGCAACTGACCGGCTGGCTCGCCGAATTGGGCGTTTCCCCGTCGCCGGTACGTCCATTGCCGATCCGTGAAATCGTACCCGACCTCACAGTAACAGGTCCGGTACCCGAACTCGCGCAACAAGTGCGGGAATTGCATCGCCGCTTTCATGACGCTCCGTCGCAACGGATTTGCCATCCGTGATTCAATCATCAAAATCGTACATCGCGCCTGCGACCAGGGGCTGATGATCAGTTCCTACGGCACCGTTTCGGTGCGCTGGCGCAACAACGATTTTTTGATTACGCCGGTCGGCGTTTCGCGTTGGGATATGGATATTGATGATATTGTGCAGATTAAGGATGGAAAAGTGGAAGCCGGCAAGGTGCCGAGCCGTTCGGTGGCGCTGCATCAGGAAATTTATCAGAGCAATCCGAAAATCAA
>JAITMT010000116.1 GCA_031277235.1 Tannerella sp. | reverse complement strand
TTCGTCCCGTGACGCGGGAAAAATTAAGTTTTCATTATCGAGCCATTCGATATTTTTTTCGTCCCCCGCCGCGGTTAACTTCAAAAGTTTTTTAGTTTGAAACCCGTAAACCCAAATGTAACTGCGGTATTTGTTCTCGTTAACACAGCCGTTTGTTACAACAAAAGCGGCGTGCCTGCCGTCCGGCGACAATTTTACGTCGGACAAAAACTTAATTTCAAATAAACTTTCCCTTGTAACTTTTTCCATAATGGCCTCCTGTGCTAAGCGCATAGACGCGCCCTGTTTGTTGTGTTACTGTAAACCAAAAATCCGACGTTTATATTATGTGCATGAACATGGTAAAGTTTAGCACTTGTTTATATTGCAGTCAAGAAAAGCGTTTGCTCTAAAATAATTTTGTTTTCCACCGAACCGGAGCGTCAAATCCGCGACTTATGTATGAATGTTTATTAAGGGAGAAGTTTATGAAACCAAAGGAGCTTGAAAAATACGTTAATTATATTTTGAAAATAGCCGTTATGAAGTGCGGCAATCTTGACGAAGCGCAGGATTTATGTCAAGAGACAATGCTTGCCGCGTTAAAATATTTGTCTGACGGAAAGAAATTAATAATATAAAATCATGGCTCGGCGGCGTTATGAATCGTAAATTTTATGATTCTCTTCGCGGAAAATACAAACTTCCCACGATTAGCATCGACAGTATCGAAATCGCCGTCGAAGATGAATTTGATACCGCCGATACTGACGAAATGGAAGAACTCCGTAAGCACATAGCCTTTTTGACCCGCATTTACCGCGAAGTTATTGTTCGTCATTACCTTAACGGAGAAAGTGTTGAAACTATTGCAAACGCTTTACAAATCCCTGTGGGAACGGTTAAGAGCAGGCTGTCAAGCGGGAGAACACACATAAAGAAAGGATTTGACAGTATGGAGAAGTATACAAAACAAAGTTACGAGCCGCAAGTTTTACACGTTGGAATAAGCGGCATACAAGGCCTGAACGGCGAGCCGTATAATATTACGGAACGTAATTTAATCGCGCAGAATTTATTGATTTTAGCGTATGAACAACCACTAACCGAAACTGAACTTGCCAAAGCGATTGGTATACCGGCGGCGTATATCGAATCGGTTATAGAATCTCTTGTAAGAAACGAACTAATGAAGCGCGTCGGGAATAAAGTCTACACCGATTTTATTATATATTCCCACAACGATGTGGCAAAAAATATAGAGCCGCAAAGAAAACTTATAAACGACAACTTCGCTGTGTTTTGGAAACCGTTGCAGGCAGGGCTTAATAAGCTGAGAAGCGCGTCTTTTTACGTGAAAATGGCTGAAAGAAAACGACACAAACTCGAATATTACTTTTTAATGCACACGATGTCGCAATGTTTTTTTGGCGCGGGAGCAAAAATTTATGACGGCAGTCACGAATATCCCCAACGCCCTAACGGAGGGCAGTGGGTTGCAATGGGTTATTCGTATCCGCAAAATTATGACTACAATAATTCCGAGATTCATAAGTACACTTGGTCGGGAGAACGCACAAACGAGGTTCACGACACCCTTGGGGCGAAAAAATTAATTTTGAAAGTGTTTGACACCCCCCTTGAAAAGCAGCGGTATTTCCACACAAAATCTATTTTAGAAGACGATGTTCTCGCGAAGATGCTTTACATTATAAACAAAGGCATAACGCCGTCCGACACGGGAATTGATATGCTGTATTTCGAAAATATACCGTATCTTGCGGAGTGCGGCGTTCTTCATATCGAAGGCGGAAAGCCGGCGGTTGATATTCCGATACTAACCAAAGAAGAACACAGCGAACTCGCCAAGATAACGGGCAGCGTGAAAGATGAGTTTATTCCCTCTGCGCTGACGTTTTTAACGGAACACTTAAAAAACGCGAGAGCTAAACTGCCGCCCGATTTAAAAAGCGTCCCCGAACAAAAGCAGTACCTTGAAGCTATGGGGTGCTTGCATATATTCGTGGTTTTTAGGGCAAAGGAAGAAAAGGCCATTATGGAGAACATTGCCTATCCGTGCCCGCCCATGGTTCTGATTGTGGAAGAATAGAGTGGCGGGTTTATACCTTTTTTAATGTGTAAAAATAGAGTTAAATTAAAATATAACCCCAGTGACTACCACAAAAAATGTGATAATTACTGGGGTTTTTAACTGAGCTGGAAGGATTTGAACCTTCGAATGCAGGAGTCAAAGTCCTGTGCCTTACCGCTTGGCGACAGCCCAATATGGCACAAATGCTTGTCGCAAATGTAAAATGGGGTGGAAATATAAGAAACCAAAGAGCTAATGGCGGGACTCAAACCCGCGACCTATTGATTACGAATCAATTGCTCTATCGGCTGAGCTACATTAGCGACAGGCAAGAATTTACCATAAATTTAAAGCTGTGTCAAGAAAATCTGAAAAAATATCTTGCGCCGTATTTGGCAGTATGCTATATTAACAATCGCGGGGCATTGGCGCAGTTGGGAGCGCGCTTGAATGGCATTCAAGAGGTCACCGGTTCGAACCCGGTATGCTCCAGTCAACTATGAACGTAGTCGAACCCTCGCAGACAGGATTAAACTTGTTGGTGAGGGTTTTGGCTATATTGCGTTTTTTCGTGTATAATGGACTATAAGATGAGGAGGTGCGCTATGAGCCACATGACCGCAAGCGTGGCACAAAGAAATTTCAACACGATTCTTGATTCGGTTATCCGGCAAGGGGATACCATATCCATAGCCACGGACGATGGCGCGGCTATGCTTGTAAGCCAAGACGAATGGTATGGAATGATTGAAACCCTTTACCTACAATCTATACCCGGCATGAAGGAATCTATAATGGAGGGCAAGGCAACGCCTGTGAGCGAGTGTCTTGACAGCGTGGGATGGGATATAAGCTAAAGTACACACGGCAAGCGGAAAAGGATGCTCGTTTATTGGATAGGGCTGGGCTAAACAAGATAGCTGCAAGGTTACTCTCCATTGTTAAAAAGAACCCATATCAAAATCCTCCTGCGTATGAGAAGCTACAAGGGGACTTCAAGGGTTCTTATGCGCGCCGCATAAACAAGCAACATAGAATTGTTTATGATGTTCTTCCCAACGATGAAGGGCTGAAGGATGAAAACGGCGTTCTCTATAAAGGCATGGTAAAGATTATACGGATGTGGACACACTACGAATAAATATTATTTTAGCTTGCGAACCTTATCCGAGATTTTTTCAAGGCAAGTCAAAGTGTTCCATCCACTGGCCACCAATATTACCGTTCTAGGAGGGTTTGATATGTCACGTAAACTGATTGATGAATTTTTGTTGTTGGACTTTGGCAGCATCGAAGAAAAAGAAACTGAAGCTTACAAAAAACTGGTAAGCTGGGCGGGACAAGCACGGGGGCGCAATCCCGGCGTTTTTGACGCATTAACCGAATGGGTGCTGGACGATTCCAAATGGACGGAAGAGCAGCTTGCTGAAAACGAATGGATTCTGATGCAAGGGGTACTGGCGCGATTCAAGGAGCAGAACGCCAAGCTACGCAGTTTTTTGAAAGAGCTGGAACCTTCCGGCATGGTGAACCCTGCGGTATTTAAGGCGTTGGATAGATTTGATAATGAATTATCC
>JAITMT010000086.1 GCA_031277235.1 Tannerella sp. | reverse complement strand
CAGATACAGTATAAATTAAACAACAGACCAAGAGCAAAATTAAATTTTTATTCACCCAAAGAAATTTTCTTCCTATCTTTGCAAAAACAAAAGTTGCATTCAGTAGTTGAAACTACTCCCTGCTAAATAATTGATTGATAGACGTAAAATTAAAAGGAATCGGAACTAATTTACCGTCAATCTTTCCCAATACCCGATGTTTATACTCATACCAATCGGAAAAGCGTTTTACATAGTTAACAACCCTTTCGCTGTTTGTATGGAAAATATGCGGTCCATAACGATGTATGCGGATGTTGTTAAGGCTGTATTCTTCATACATATTGCCGCCAAGATGTTCCCGTTTTTCCAGCACCAATACCTTCTTGCCGGCGTCCGCCATTTCTCTGGCAATCACTGAACCGGCAAAACCTGCACCTATCACAATCACATCATACATAATTTTCTTCAATTAATTGCAACATTTATTTTGCAAATATAGGAAGAAAATTTCATTTGGTACATAAAAATTTATTTTTTCTCGGGTTTATTATTAATATCATATTGTATATCTTTGATTTACTGTTTATTCAATTTTGTGAAATTTATTTTTTCGGAATATATTGTCTTACGAGTTTGTATTTTTGATGAATCTCTTTTTCAGTTAAAAAAGGGGGGGCATTTCAAATTGTCGCAATTTTGCAGTCATGGAAATTGGACGCTTCAGATAAGGTATTATCGCTATAAACTCTTTCTTTTCCATAAATCTTATTTTTTTGTTGCTACAAAGATAGATGCATTTTGCGACAATTTGAAATGCACCCAAAAATCAAAAATATTTTTGATTTTCAAGAATAAGTCGTAATTTTGCACATCCGTTTTTATGATAGAAAGAATATACATACTCGAAAGCGTGGATCCGCTGACGTTTTACGGCGTCAATAATTCGCATTTGCAACTGATTAAGAATCTGTTTCCCAAGTTGCGGATTGTGGCGCGCGGCAACGTGATGAAAGTCATTGGCGAAGAGGAAAGTTCGGAAGATTTCTTGAAAAGGATACGCGAAATCGAAAAATACTGCGAATCCTACAACAATCTGACCGAAGAAGTGATTCTCGGCATCGCCAAGGGCGAAAAAATAGAACTCGAAAAGCAGGCAAACCTGATTATCTACGGCGTGAACGGCAAACCGATTTCGGCGCGGTCGGAAAATCAACAGAAACTGGTAAACAGTTTCAATGAAAACGACCTTGTTTTTGCCGTCGGTCCGGCGGGGTCGGGAAAGACGTTTATTGCGATTGCCCTGGCAGTCAGAGCACTGAAAAACAAGCAGGTACGGAGGCTGATTCTGAGCCGTCCCGCCGTCGAAGCGGGCGAAAAACTCGGTTTTCTTCCCGGAGAGATGAAGGACAAACTCGACCCCTATTTGCAGCCGCTCTACGATGCGTTGCAGGAAATGATTCCTGCCGCCAAACTGAAGGAATATATGGAAAACAACACGATTCAGATTGCGCCGCTGGCTTTCATGCGCGGACGGACGCTGAACGACGCGATTATCATTCTCGACGAGGCGCAAAATACTACAACACACCAGATTAAGATGTTTCTGACACGTATGGGAATGAATGCCAAAATGATTGTTACGGGCGATATTACGCAGATTGACTTGCCTCCGACGGCGAAATCGGGGCTGGTGCAGGCGATGGAAATTCTCGACCGGGTGCCGGGAATCGGCAGGATTCAATTTGAAAAGAAGGACATCGTGCGGCACAAATTAGTGCAGCGGATTGTGGAGGCTTACGAGAAACGGGAGGATAATTTTAAATAATCAATAGAATATGAAGGCTTTAACTCAAACAGATTTTAATTTCCCCGGATTGAAGGGAATTTATCACGGCAAGGTGCGTGATGTGTATAATATCAACGACGAGACGCTGGTGATGGTGGCGACCGACCGCATTTCCGCATTTGATGTGGTTTTGCCGGAAGGAATACCGTATAAAGGTCAGATTCTCAACCAGATTGCCGCCAAGTTTCTGGATGCGACGCAGGATATTTGTCCGAACTGGAAACTGGCTACGCCCGATCCGATGGTAACGGCAGGCGTTCGCTGTCAGGGTTTTCCGGTTGAAATGATTGTCAGGGGCTATTTGTGCGGCAGCGCGTGGCGCACGTATAAAAGCGGCGTCCGCGAGATTTGCGGATTACCGATTCCCGACGGAATGAAGGAAAACGAAAAGTTTGCTACTCCGATAGTTACGCCGACGACCAAAGCCGAACACGGTGCACACGACGAGGATATTTCCAGGGAACAGATTATAAATCAGGGACTTGTATCGGAAGAAGATTACGAAATACTGGAAAAATATACGCTGGCGCTGTTTCAGCGCGGCACGGAAATTGCGGCGTCACGCGGGTTGATTCTCGTGGATACAAAGTACGAATTTGGCAAAAAAGACGGCGTCATCTATCTGATGGACGAGATTCACACGCCCGATTCTTCGCGCTATTTCTATGCGGAAGGCTATCGGGAGCGTTTTGAAAAAGGCGAACCGCAAAAGCAACTGTCGAAAGAATTTGTGCGCGAATGGCTGATGGACAACGGTTTCCAGGGCAAGGAAGGACAACAGGTTCCTGCCATGACGCCCGAAATCGTTTCAGGTATAACTGACAGATACATAGAACTTTATGAACATATCACCGGCGAAAAGTTTGTAAAAACCGAAGGAGAGGATATTTTGAAAAGAATCGAAAAAAATGTACTCAATTATTTGAAAATTTGAAGATTTGAGAATTTGAAAATTATTTCTCAAATCCTCAAATCCTCAAATTTTCAAATCTTCAAATTGAAATCCATGGTTGAAGAAATCCTCCCATACAACAGCACGGACGAAAAAGGCGAACAGGTACGCCTGATGTTCGACAAGATTGCCGGTCGCTACGACCGGTTGAATCGCATCATGTCGCTGGGTCTGGACAAATGTTGGCGCAAAAAAAGTGTCCGATGGCTAAAGCGATTTTCGCCGAAAGACGTGCTGGATGTGGCTTCGGGAACGGGCGACATCGCGATTTTGCTTGCCCGCGAACTGAAACCCGCGAATGTTACGGGCGCCGATTTGTCGGAAGAAATGATGGCAATAGGGCGACACAAAGCCGAAAGGGCAGGGGAGGACGTCCGGTTTGAATATCAGGACTGCATGTCGCTCACCTATCCCGATGGCAGTTTTGACGCGGTAACGGCGGCGTTCGGGGTGCGCAATTTCAGTAACATAGGGCAGGGAATTGCCGAAATGTATCGCGTGCTGAAACCGCAGGGGCGCGTGATGATACTCGAATTGTCGTCGCCGCGATGGTTTCCGATGAATGTGCTGTACCGGTTTCATTCGTTTCTCATTATTCCGCTGATGGGCAGACTGTTAACGCTCGATGAATCGGCTTATAAATACTTGCCGGCATCCATCGAAGCCATGCCGCAGGGTAGGGAAATGACCGAAATTCTTACGAAAGCGGGCTTCAGGGAGGCTGGTTTCAAGCGGTTTACGGGAGGCGTTTGCACGATGTACACGGGAAGGAAGTGAGGATTTGAAAATTAGAGGATTTGAGGATTTGAAAATTCCAACTTAATCCTCAAATCTTCCAATAAAAATGAAATTTTAAGTTTATGAAAAAATATGGTTTAATAGGTTTTCCGTTGGGACATTCGTTTTCAAAGACGTTTTTCAATCAGAAATTTCAGTCCGAAAAGATTGATGCTGAATACGTTAATTTTGAAATCGAGCATGTCAGGGATTTGAAACAGATTATCAGGGAAAATCCGGATTTATGCGGTCTGAACGTTACGATACCGCACAAGATTACGGTAATGCCGCTACTCGACAGCATCAGTGACAATGCTAAAAACATTGGCGCGGTGAATGTTATCAAGTTCCGAAAAGGGAGTTTCGGGAAATTGAAACTCGAAGGTCACAATTCCGATATTATCGGTTTCAAGCAGTCTCTTGAGCCGATGTTGAACGAATCTCACCGGAAAGCGTTGATACTCGGCACGGGCGGAGCGTCGAAAGCTATCTATCACGGTTTGAAGCAGTTGGGCATCGAAGCGGTTTTCGTTTCGCGCACGAAGAAAAAGGAATGTTTCACCTACCCGGAAATCACGGAAGAAATGATGGACGAATTT
Organism: Tannerella sp.; assembly: GCA_031277235.1. Classification (GTDB taxonomy): domain Bacteria; phylum Bacteroidota; class Bacteroidia; order Bacteroidales; family Tannerellaceae; genus Tannerella. The sequence continues at coordinate 3,929 of JAITMT010000086.1, read as the reverse complement.
ACGGTGATAGTCAATACAACGCCCGTCGGGATGTATCCGCATGTGGACGAATACCCCGATATTCCGTATGAATACCTGACAGTCAATCACATCCTGTACGATTTAATCTACAATCCCGACGAAACGCTGTTTATGAAAAAGGGCAAAGCACAGGGCGCTACCGTCAAAAACGGTCTCGAAATGTTGCTTTTGCAGGCTTTTGTTTCCTGGGAGATTTGGAATAGGTGACGGGAATTATCTTTGTAAACATAGTGATTAAAAGACTTTTTGGAGAAAGTTACGGAGAAATTTGGTTTATAGTACTAAATTCAGTACCTTTGTTCCGTAATTTTTGAAGACAATGAGTACAAAAGAGAAATTGATTGAACGGTTTAGAAAACAACCGAAAGATTTTACTTTTGACGAAGTGGTAAGGTTATTCGGTTATTTCGGTTTTGAAATAAATAACAAAGGTAAAAACATCGGGTTCTCGAGTTTTATTCCAAAATGGTATTTATGAATATGATTTGCATAAACCGCATCCCGATAACATCATAAAAGAAACGGCATTGAAACGGATTAAACAGTATTTGACAGATAATAATTTCATTAAAAAGTAACGATATGGAACGACTAAATTATAAAGGCTACACAGGCAGTATTGAGTATAGTAAAGAAGATAACTGCCTTTTTGGAGAGGTTTTGGGGCTTCGTAAAGAGGCTTGTATTACATACGAGGGGAATACGGCGGCAGAACTGTACGACGACTTTAAGGCTGGTATTGATCACTATATCGCATGTTGCAAAGCAGAGGGTAAAGAACCGCAGAAACCGTATTCGGGGACATTGAATATTCGTATCCCGTCTGAAATACATCGCAAAATAGCGATGCTGGCGAAAGATAAACAAGTCAGTATCAACACAATCGTCCGTGATTCACTGGAACACCATTTGCTGGTAGCATATTAACCATAGCCTCTTTTAATTACAATCTCATCCATATATCAGGACTTTTGAATTTTCGATGTTTTTTTTCAGGTAAAAGTTGCGAATAGGCTGTTTTTCAAGAGTGAAAAGTCCATTCCCTTCTAAACAAAGTGCAAAAGTACATGATAATTTGGAAAAAATCATTGTCCGCCGCTCGCAGATAATCCAAAATCTAAAATCAACTTTCTACCGTATCCTATCCAGCGACCGGATCAGTTTTTCGTCCGCTGCAATTTTTTTGACAGCTAAAAGATTGAAAATAAAAGCAATAACAGGAAGAATGACCCAAATGCTCGGAGTTGTAGCATTTTTCAGTCCCAACTCCGGCAACCCGTCTATCTTAACGATGTAAAAACCTGTGTAAAAGCAAAATACCAGGATTATCAACATATTCAGGATGCAGAGCCATTTCTGCAATTTCCGTTTCTTATACAAGAAGATGGCAAAAAAGGATGCTGCGATAACGGCTACTGCCGAGAGAGTTAACTGCCAAGCCCACAGGACTGTTTTTGCAGGCTCGGTCAGAGATTTCAGCGTCCAGACGCTCAACTCGTAAGTCGTCTCGCCCGAATGCACACTGGCAAGCGGCAGAAAAAACAGCGCTCCAAAAAGAATCGCTACAAGCAATAAATAGAGGGTCTGAATGCGTTGAATCATTGTTTTTGAACGTTGGAGGGTTTATTCCGAAGAAGTATCTTTTTTTATCGGACTTTTCCAGTAGAGCGTGCCGTCTTCATATTCTTTCGCCGCTACGAGCGTCGGTTTGGGTAGTTTCTCGTAGAAGCGCGAAATTTCAATCTGCTCGCGATTTTCAAATATTTCTTCCAGATTGTCGCTGTACGAGGCAAATTCCGACAGTTTTTTGTCGAGGTCGTGCTTCATGTCGGATGAAATCTGATTGGCGCGCTTGCCGATGATGGCCACTGTTTCATAAATGTTTCCCGTTTCCTTCCACAATTCGTTCATATCGCGTGAAACGGTGTTCTGGGAGGCTTTTGATTTGCGATAATTCATATTTTCTGTCTTTTAATAGTTCGTTGTTATTTTACTGTTGGCGTAGTCGAAAAGTTTCGTAACCTGTTTGGTATATTTCCCGCCCGGAAATTCGTTCATGTAGTTGTAATATTCATCAACTACTTCCCGATAGCGTCCCTGCAAACGCTCGTCCACGCTCACCAGGGCGAGTTCATATCGGGAACGTATCATCAAATACCGCAGTTCTTCGCGGAACTTGGTGTCGGGATACGATTTCAGCGTATTTTCAGCCGTAATCACGCACGAGAGGTAATTGTTACCCATGTAGGTGCCCAGATTATAATACAGTCTGGCGGCGAGATATTCCTTTTCCGCCAGTTTTTCCTGCAATTCAAATAGAATTTTGGTTGCTTCCTGAGCGCGTTCGCTTTGCGGATAATACTCCAGATACATCAAAAACTGCTGAATGGCTTCGTGCGTCGTTTTCTGGTCGAGTCGCGCGTCGGGCGAATCCAAATACAGCCCGTAAGCGCCATAAAATCGCGACAATTCTGCAAACTCACCTTTCGGATAGGTTGTGTAATACTGTTTGAAATATTCCGACGAAGTTACGTAATCCTTTTGTCCATAGTAACTTTGCGCCAGCAGATAGAGCGATTCTTCGGCTTCGGCGCGCCCCTTGAAATAGATGACGATCTCTTCAAGCAGCGTCGCGGAACGGACATATTTTTTCTGGTTGAAATATTTCTTGGCGAATGAATATTTCAAATCCGCATCCTGACTTTTCAACAGTTGGTTGTATTCTCCGCAGGAAGAACATAATATTGTGAATATTAATGAAATAAATGCTATTTTTTTCACCTTGAACCTGTTTTTTCCGCGCAAAGATACGCATTTGTTTTGAATTGACCATCAAAAATCCTGTTAATAAATCATAAACGATAGAAATCTTCTCTTTCTAAATGAATAAAAGTAAGGCAAATAAAATGATTCTTAAAATCTTACCAGGATTTTTTTCTTTGCTTTCTACCCGATAAAAATGTAATCTTTTGCAATTTTCCCGGAAGCGTCAAGCAGCAGGAAATTCATGCCTCGCATCGCGACATCGCCGTTCGGTGTTTTCATCAACCAACTTATTTTCAGCGTATTGTGATTTATGGAATAACCGATACACTCGGTGAGAAGTCCGTTGTTGACCACAAGCCGTTCGTTTACTTGCGTGATATTTGCAAAAATTTCTTCCTGTCCGTGACGTTCCATGGCGTCATCTCCGGGTTCATTGGCATAAAAATCAGCCGATTCAGCATACAGTTTCCCGATGAGCTGTTTTCTCTCTCCTGCGTTTGCCGTACTCCAAGCCTCAATGTAATCTCTTACAAACTGTTTCAAATCAATCTTTTTCATATCTTAAAATTTTCGGCAAAATTAGAAAGTATTTACAGTTTGTGCCTGACACATTTGTGTCAAAATTATGTTGACCGGGATAGTTTTTTGCGGATTCTTGTCAGCGTCTGTCTTTCAACTCCCAAGTAACTGCATAAATGAGAGATACTTATGCGATTAAAAAGTTGAGGATACCGGGCGACAAAATCAAGATAACGCTGTTCGGCATGTTGAAACAGAAAGCTTTCCAGTCTTTGCTGCTGTATTTTCAGTTTTCCCTCCACGATTAATCGTCCATACCGTTCAAATTTAGGAATTTGCGCGTATGCTTTTTGCAGGTGTTCCATGGTAAAATTGACGAAAATGGAAGGTTCCAGACATTGAAAGGAGAGCGGACTTGGTTTTTTGTCCATAAACGACGCATAATGAAAGGCGTATTCGTTTTCGGGAACGAAGTATATGTTTTTTTCGTTTCCCGAATCATCCGTATGAAAGGCGCGGACAAGCCCTTTTACCAGAAAACCGCCGCGCTGCTGAACCTGTCCGGCAACGATATAAAAATCGTTTCTTTCAAGTTTCGTAACCGTAAGTTCTTCACTGAATTG
>JAITMT010000052.1 GCA_031277235.1 Tannerella sp. | reverse complement strand
GCAATCGACATGGTTTCCCGCCGTCCGATAGACCTCCGGGAATGGCGATCCGATTTGCAGGATTATATCGAACCGGAAATGCAATGTCCGATCGAAAAAATGGAGAAAATCCATTCTGTGGAAGGCGTCGAGCCGGTTATGGGATACGCCGTGAGGTACAGCGACATAGATATTAACAAGCATTTGAGCAGCATGAAATATATCGAACATGCGGTCAATGTATTTGATTTGCAAATGTTTAGGGATAATTTTATCCGGCAGTTCGAGATTGTTTTTCTGGCGGAAGGCAAGTACGGCGATAAATTGAAACTCTATCGCAACGATCTATCTGAAAATGAGTTTATTATAGACACAAAGCGAGGCGAAGAATCCATTTGCCGCAGCCGCGTGATTTGGAGTAAAAAATAATATGAATACTCAATGCAATACCCCAATAGGTCAATCCGTTAGGATTGCATCGCCCGGCAGAAAGATTAAAGCCTCCCCTAACCCCTCCGAAGGAGGGGGACTCCCTCCCCTTCGGGGAGGGTTGGGGAAGGGGCTGTTTTCTACCGGGCGACACATCCCTGACGGGATGCTGACGATCTCAGGTAAAATGTTGAACAGGTATAAAAAATAATTATTTTAATATAAAAATTATGGCAACAATGAATTTTGGCGGTGTTGACGAACAAGTCGTTACCCGCGATGAATTTCCGCTTGAAAAAGCGAAGGAAGTATTGAAAAATGAAACTATCGCAGTGATCGGCTACGGCGTACAAGGTCCCGGACAGTCGCAAAACCTGCGTGACAACGGTTTCAAAGTGATTATCGGTCAGGCTCCCCAATTTAAAAGGGAGTGGGACAAGGCAGTGGCAGACGGATGGGTCGAGGGCGAAACCCTTTTCCCGATCGAAGAAGCGGTAAAACAGGGAAGCATCATTTTGTTTCTGGTCTCCGACGCCGCCCAGATTGCCGTATGGCCCCGCATCCAGCCCTACATGACGGCAGGAAAAGCGCTCTATTTTTCGCACGGATTCGGCATCACGTTCAAGGAACGTACCGGAATCGTTCCCCCGTCGGATATTGATGTGATTCTGGTGGCTCCCAAGGGTTCGGGAACAACGCTGCGCCGTATGTTCCTGGAAGGCAGAGGCTTAAATTCCTCCTACGCCATTTTCCAGGATGCTACGGGTCGCGCGACAGAACGTTGCGTAGCGCTCGGCATCGGCATCGGCTCCGGCTATCTGTTTGAAACGACTTTCAAGAGGGAAGTATATTCCGACTTGACCGGCGAACGCGGCACGCTGATGGGCGCTATTCAGGGACTTATGCTTGCCCAGTACGAAGTATTGCGCGAAAACGGACATTCCCCGTCCGAAGCATTCAACGAAACGGTGGAGGAATTGACGCAGTCGCTGATGCCTCTGTTTGCTGAAAACGGCATGGACTGGATGTACGCCAACTGCTCCACAACCGCGCAACGCGGCGCTCTGGACTGGATGGGTCCGTTCCATGACGCTGCAAAACCTGTTTTCGAGAAACTGTACGTGGAAGTAGCCAGCGGACGTGAAGCGCAGCGATCCATTGACTCCAATTCGCAGCCGGACTACCGCGAAAGGCTGGGCGAAGAATTGGCAGCATTGCGTGAAAGCGAAATGTGGCGCACGGGAGCCGTCGTCCGCAAATTGCGTCCCGAAAACAATTAAGTAGTTCATTATCAAACACGGATAACACAGGAACAGGCTGTGTTATTCGTGTTTTTTTATTTCATCAAAACGCTTTTTGTGCGATGGGTATTCCAACACTTATCAGTATTATTGTTCTTGTGCTGTACTCGCTGACAGTCACGGGGTTGGTTCTTTTAATCCTGTTGGAAAACCGCAACCCGCTGAAAACCATTCCCTGGGTTTTGGTCTTGATGTTTGTGCCGGGTTTCGGGCTTGTCGTGTATTATTTTTTCGGACGCGACAACCGCCGTTTAAAAATCATAACCCGGAGGATTTACAAACAGTTTTTCAGTAAAATCCAGCCGGACGACTACATGGATCATATTACCGAAATTCCCGAGAATTACCGTCCGCTGGCTAACCTGCTGAATAACAGCAACTATTCGGCTATTTTTTCAGGAAGTAAAATCACCGTTTTCACGACCGGAAAAGAGAAGTTCGATTCGCTGCTCGAAGACATCGCCAATGCCGGGCATCACATTCATATTCAGTATTTTATCTTCAATGACGACATCATCGGTCATCGGGTAAAAGACGCTCTCATCGCTAAAGCGCGTGAAGGATTGAAAATCAGGGTTTTATACGATGACGTAGCCAACTGGACTGTCAAAAGCCGGTTTTTCAGCGAAATGAAAAAAGCCGGAATCGAGGTACATCCGCTGTTGGAAGTGGTTTTTCCGTGGCTCACCAGCCGGGTAAACTACCGCAACCACCGCAAAAACGTCGTGATAGACGGCAAAATCGGCTACATGGGCGGGATGAACATTGCCGACCGCTACGTAACGGGCAGTAAATTAGGACCTTGGCGTGATACGCATTTCAAAATTGAAGGACCGGGCGTGTATGGCTTGCAGGCGGCTTTCATGTCGGAATGGTTTGCCGTCAGCCGCGAACAGATAGGAAATGACGGATATTATCCTGAAAATAAATCATATACCGATTCCAAAATACAAATTCTGATGAGCGGTCCTACCGACCCCTGGCGCACGCTTTTGCAAGCCTTCAACTATTGCATTTCCAACGCGAAAAAATACATTTACATCCAGACGCCCTATTTCCTGCCGACCGACGGGCTGAATCAGGCGCTCCAAATGGCGGCGCTGGGCGGTATTGACGTGCGGCTGATGCTCCCCCAAAAATCGGACACCGTTACCGCGCAAATGGCGACGCTTTCCTACGTGGACAAACTGCTGCGGGCGGGCGTAAAAGTCTATCTGTACAACAGGGGATTCCTGCATTCCAAACTCGTGATTAGCGACGATATGCTGACGTGCTTCGGCTCGTCCAACTTCGATTTTCGCAGTTTTGAACATAATTTTGAGATAAACGCTTTCGTCTATCAACAGGATTTGGCGCTGAAAATGAGAGACTTGTTTATAAACGACCTCGCCGCATGCTGCGACGAACTGAACTACAACAAATGGATGAAACGCCCCCTGTCCAAACGCCTCGCCGAATCGTTCATGCGGCTTTTCTCGCCGTTGTTGTGAGGGGAGGGAAAATGAACTTGCGATTTTTTTAATCTTCAATCGGTAATATCCGGTGTTCTCTTTTATATTCTACTGATAGATAGATAGATAGATAGATATTTTTCCCGAATATATTTTGTTGTTTGAAATATTTGATTTAATTTTGCAGGGCATACAGATTGATTTTCAGAAGGATTAAACGGGGATTTCTATCCTTTGGAAAAGTCAGCGTGCAACCATGTCATTTCTTAGAAATCCCCTCAAGTATAAAAATATGTATGTTATATTACTGAAATTTACCGAAAAAGCAGATCAGGCGGAAAAGTTTGTCCAATCCCACATTGCATGGGTCAAGCAAGGCTTTGACGATGACGTTTTTCTGTTAGCCGGAAGTATTTTGCCGGACACGGGCGGGGCAATCATCGCACAGGGCGCTTCTCTGCCGGAAATTGAAAAGAGAGTGGAAGGAGACCCGTTTGTCTCCGAAGGAATTGTGAACGCAGAAGTTATTGAAATAGAGCCGGGTATGGCGGATAAACGGCTTGCGTTTTTGTTGGAGGAGGAATAAATCATGAGTGAAACGATGACCGGAGCGGATGGAAAGAAACGTTGCCGCTGGTGCGAACTTGCGCCGGAATTTTTACCTTATCACGACGAAGAATGGGGATTTCCCGTGTCGGACGACTTCCGTTTTATTCGAAAAATTGAGTCTGGAGGGGTTTCAGTCCGGCTTAAGTTGGCGTACGATTCTTGTCAAGCGGGAAGGATTTCGGAAAGCATTTCTTGGATTTGACTTCCATAAAATTGCTCTTTTCACCGAAGATGACGTCGCCCGTCTGCTGAAAGATGAAAATATCGTGCGTCACAGGGGCAAAATCGAAGCCGTCATCAACAACGCGAAAAAAGCGCAGGAACTTGTCAAAACCGCAGGCTCGCTTGCCGCGTATATCTGGAGTTTTGAGCCTGATGCAGAAGACCTTGCAAAACCGCAAACCGCTTCGACTTCGGCTGCATCCGAGGCGCTTTCAAAAGCGTTGAAAAAGCAGGGTTGGAAGTTTGTGGGTCCCACGACGGTGTATGCTTTCATGCAGGCAATGGGGCTGATTAACGACCATGCCGAAGAATGTTTCGTCAGGACGCAAGTTGATGACGCACGCAAGGCTTTTAGGCGCCCCGGACGTGGGAGAAAATGAAAAATTCAACAATCAAAGAAAAACTCTAACAGAGTTTGGAACCTTGTTAGAGCTGGATGCAGCAAACTCTTTTCCTGTCATTTCGAGCGCAGTCGAGAAATCTCCCGCTCCCATGGATTTGTAACCCTCAAAGACGAATTGACATCGCCAGCGCAGATTTTACGGACTAATTTATCCCATACCCATTTTTGACTGCTGTCCGTGGGGATATAAATAACTTTTTTTTAACATTCACATCTTTTTTCCCGCAAAATTCGTATATTTGTACGCTTTTTACAGAAAAAAGACACGATAAATTATGTCGGAAAACAAAGATACAGAGCAGGAAGAAGTAGAAAAGGACGACGTTTTGGACGATGCGCCGGACGAAGAGAATGAATATTCGGGAGAAGACGTTTCGGAAGAACTGACCCATTCGGGCTACAAGGCGCCCGGACCGGGAGAAGGTTCGCATCTGCTGTCGGGAATGTATCAAAACTGGTTTTTGGATTACGCTTCCTACGTGATTCTCGAACGCGCCGTCCCGCATATCAACGACGGATTTAAGCCCGTGCAGCGCCGTATCCTTCACTCCATGAAGATTTTAGATGACGGTCGGTACAACAAAGTCGCTAATATTGTGGGACATACGATGCAGTTTCACCCGCACGGCGACGCTTCCATCGGCGATGCGCTGGTACAGATGGGTCAGAAGGAATTACTCATTGATTGTCAGGGGAATTGGGGTAATATTTTGACGGGCGACGGGGCGGCTGCACCGCGTTATATCGAGGCGCGCCTGTCGAAATTTGCGCTGGACGTGCTGTTCAATCCCAAAACGACCATCTGGAAACAGTCGTATGACGGTCGCAACAAAGAGCCTGTTTCTCTGCCGGTTAAGTTTCCGATGCTGCTGGCGCAGGGGGCGGAGGGCATCGCGGTAGGCTTGTCTTCCAAAATTTTGCCGCACAATTTCAATGAGATTTTGGACGCTTCCATCGCTTATCTGCGGGGCGAAGAATTTGCGTTATATCCTGATTTTCAGACCGGCGGCTCTATTGACATAGGAAGATACAACGACGGTGAGCGGGGAGGTTCGGTCAAAATTCGTGCAAAAATCAATAAATTGGACAGTAAAACGCTTGTAGTTACGGAAATACCGTTTGGCAGCAATACTTCCAAATTGATAGATTCCATTCTCAAAGCCAACGACAAGGGAAAAATAAAAATCAGAAAAATAGACGACAATACGGCACAAGAGGCTGAAATTCTGGTACATCTGGCGCCCGGAGTATCGCCCGACAAAACCATTGACGCGCTTTACGCTTTCACGGATTGCCAGATTAGCGTTTCGCCCAACTGTTGCATCATCGAAGACAACAAACCGCGTTTCCTGAGCGTCAGCGACGTGTTGCGCCACTCGACCGACCAGACTTTGGCGCTGTTGCGCAGAGAGTTGGAAATTCACAGGGCGGAGCAGGAAGAACAGCTGTTTTTCGCTTCGCTGGAGCGCATTTTCATCGTGGAGCGCATTTACAAGGATGCAGAATTTGAAAACGCTAAAAATCAGGATATCGCCATCAAACACATAGACAAACGTTTGGAGCCGTTCAAGGAAAATTTCATCCGCAAAGTTACGCGCGACGACATACTTCGCCTGCTCGAAATCAAAATGGGCAGAATCCTGAAATTCAACGTGGACAGTAACGACGAGTTGATTGCCAAAATACAATCGGAAATCAAAAAGACCGACCGCCATTTGGCAACGATTGTAAATTATACAATTGACTGGTTTTCAATGCTCAAGAAAAAATACGGAGCGTCCTATCCGCGCCGGACGGAACTCCGCAATTTTGATACGATTGTGGCGACAACCGTCATCGAGGCGAACGAAAAACTGTACATCAACCGGGAAGAAGGATTTATCGGAACGTCGCTGAAAAACGGCGATTATGTGTGCAATTGTTCTGAAATTGACGATGTTATCATTTTTTACAAGAACGGTTTGTACAAAGTTATTTCGGTTAGCGAAAAGATTTTTGTCGGGCACGATGTTTTATACGTTAACGTGTTCAAAAAGAACGATAAACGCACGACTTACAACGTCATTTACCGCGACGGAGCGACGCGGCGCTGTTTTATCAAGCGATTCCCCGTTATCGGCGTTTTGCGCGACCGGGAATACGATGTTTCGCAGGGAACGAAAAACTCTGTTATTCTGTATTTTAGCGCCAATCCCAACGGAGAAGCGGAGACGGTAAAAGTGGTTTTGAAGCCGAAATTGCGCCAGAAAGTTACCGTTTTTGAAAAGGATTTCAGCGAAATCATGATAAAAGGAAGAAATTCAATGGGTAACCTGCTGACAAAAGCCGAGATACACCGGGTAATGCTCAAACAGAAAGGCAGTTCCACGCTGGGCGGTCGCCAGGTTTGGTTTGACCGCGATGTGTTGCGCCTGAATTATGACGGTCGCGGCGAATCGCTCGGCGAGTTCCACAGCGACGATTTGATACTCGTAATCCTCAGAAACGGAGAGTTTTACACGAGCAATTACGATTTGAGCAACCATTACGAAGACAACATCATCCGGATTGAAAAGTTTGACGAAAACAAGGTTTGGACGGCAGCCCTCCATGACGCCGACCAGCAGTTCCCGTATCTGAAACGGTTCCAGTTGGAAGCGAGCGTGAAGCATCAAGACCTGCTGGGAGACAACGAGTTAAATTCCATGTATCTGATTACCGACCAGATCTATCCACGCATCGAAGTGGAATTTGGCGGAAACGACGAGTTTCGACAGCCTTTAATCATTGACGCAGAGCAGTTTATCGGCGTGAAAAGTTTCCGGGCAAAAGGCAAGCGAATCACCACGTTCACTGTAAGCCGCATTCTGGAACTCGAGCCGGAAAGATTTCCTGTCGAAAATAATTCGGAACTGTTTGACAATGAAAACAATAATGAGTTATCTGATACGGAAAGTCAAGATACTCAATTGGATTTATTTACTAAAATTGAAAATGATGAATAGAAAAAAGAGCATATTATATATTATCGGTCTGATTATCTGTACATTCAATACCGTTTTCGCAGCCGATGACGACACGACGGCGGTAGTCCGGAAAAAAGCCGAAATTGACCGGAGTGAACTGCTCACGGTGCAGGAAGCCGGGGAAATATCCCTCAGGGAAGAAGATGACGGTTTCATCGTTGATTACAGCGACCTCTGTTCCGTCAATGAAGGCACGATGGTCGGAATTGGCGGCAACTTATTGAGAGACACGTACTTATCCGAAGGAAAATATGGCGGAATCGGGTTTCGCTTCATGAACGAACGAATGAAACTAATCAACGGACCCGAATACAACATGTCTAAACAGCACATTATCAGCGTTGATTTGTCTTCTACCATGAACGGCGCGCAAAACGCCAATTACCTGTCGGCTTTCGTAAATTATTCTTACGGAGTGCATTACCGGTTTTTACCCGATCCGTATTTCAAAATTTTGCTGGGCGGCAATATCCACGGCATGCTCGGCACGGTTTACAATACGCGCAACGGCAACAATCCGATGACTTTACACGCTGATGTTGATTTGAATCTGTCGGTTTTGGCGATTTATGAATTTCGAATCAAAAACCGCAATCTGGCGTTGCGTTACCAGATTGAAACGCCTTTCCTCGGAGTGATGTTTTCGCCTGAGTATGACCAGTCTTACTACGCAATTTTCAGTCTGGGAGAAACATCTGAAATCATCAAGGTCGCGTCGTTTCACAACAAACGGGCGTTGCGCAATTACCTGACGCTCGATTTTCCGGTGAGCGGCTGGACTGTCCGCGCCGGTTATTTTGGAAATCTGTATTTTACGCACATCAACCAATTGGAACGAAGCATCGTTTCCAACAATTTTATGGTGGGATTCGTCAAGGAATTTGTGGCTTTTGGCGGTCG